>JAFEDM010000478.1 GCA_018241625.1 Pseudomonadota bacterium
CCGCGTGCCGGGCGATGTCGGACAGGACGCCGGTGGTCAGGCAGATGGCGCGCGCGGCGTCGGTCTTGGCCTTCATCAGCATCAGCATCCGACGTACGTCCGGATGGCCCCAGATCTCCGACGGATAGTCGGCCGACCACACCGCCTTGCCCTGCCGGCGTTCTTGACTGAAAGCGAGAGCTTGCTGGAAGGCGCGCTCGGCGATGGCCACGCCCTGGACGCCCACCTGCAGGCGCGCGGCGTTCATCATGACGAACATGTGCGGCAGGCCCTCGCCCAGCTCGCCGACCAGCTCGGCCTTGGCGCCCTCGTAGAGCATGACGCAGGTGGGCGAGCCGTGGATGCCCAGCTTGTGCTCGATGGACCCGGCGCGGAAGTCGTTGCGCGCGCCCAGCGCGCCGTCGTCCTTCAGGTCGTACTTGGAGGCCAGGAACAGGCTGATGCCCTTCACGCCGGGCGGCGCGTCGGGCGTGCGGGCGATGATCAGGTGGCAGATGTTCTCCGCGGCGTCGTGGTCGCCCCAGGTGATGAAGATCTTCTGGCCGTGCAGGGTGTAGCCGCCGTTCCCGTCGGGCCGCGCCATGGTGGTGAGCGCCGCGAGGTCGGAGCCGGCCTGCGGTTCGGTCAGGCACATCGCGCCCGTCCATTCGCCGCTCACCAGCTTGGGCAGCACCAGGCGCTTCTGCCGCTCCGTGCCGTGCAGGGTCAGGGCCTCGATGGCGCCCTGGGTCAGCATCGGGCAGAGGCCGAAGGCCATGTTCGAGGCGTGGACCATCTCGAACACCGCCAGCTCCATGGCCTTGGAAAGGCCCTGGCCGCCGAACTCGGGATCGGCCGACAGGGAATTCCAGCCGCCCTCCCAGAACTGGCGGTAGGCGTCGGCGAAGCCAGGTGCTGCGGTCACCGTCCCGTTCTCGTAGCGCGCGCCCTCCAGGTCGCCCTTGCGGTTCAGCGGCGCCAGCACGTCGGTGGTGAACGCGCCCGCCGCCTCCAGCACCGCGGCCACCGTATCGGCGTCCAGGTCCGGATAGGCGCGCGCGATCAGGGCGTCGTGGCCGACGGTCGACAGGGCGAAGGCCAGGTCGCGGACGGGCGCGCGGAAGCTCATGGCGGGACTCCGATCAATTTCCCGCCGTCTTTAGGCTGCCGCTCCGGTCAGATCAAAGGCCCTAGCTCTTCGCCGCCTAGCTCTTGGGCGGCGTGAACCAGATCGGCGAGGTCCAGGCCCGCTCCTGGATGGTGGCCGGAACCGCGGTCGGGATCGGCAGGTGGTTGACGATCGCCAGGTGCGTGCTCCAGCGCGGCGTCGGGATCTCCAGCACCCGGGCGTAATAGACCGCCGCCTTCTTCGGATCGAAGGTGGGATCGGTCCATTCCGCGGTCAGCACCGGCGCGCCGATGGTGTTCGTGTATTTGCCGGTCTTCAGGTCGACGGTGTTGCCCACGGCCGGGGCCTTGCCGGTCTTGGGATCGGCCTTGCGGCCGCCGGACAGGGCGACGTCGAAGATCTTCTCCTTATAGCCGTCGGCGTCCTGCCACATCTTGATCACCTGGATGCGGTCGAGGTTGGCGCCGTCCGGATCCTTGGTGGCTTGCAGGACCAGCGTCGGGGCCTTGCCCGCGCCGCGCGCCGGCAGGTCGGAGCCCATGGGCACGCCCTTGGCGTAGGCGGTCTTCACCCAGTCGCCCTTGGCGGGCAGGTTCGCCGGATAGGCCCAGCTTCCGAACATCCGCACTTTGACGCGCGTGCCGGTGGTGGCGAAGGTCTCCTTGCGCTTCAGCGCGGCGTAGATCGAGTTGCGGGTGTTCTCCTCGGCCCAGACGCCGGTGACGCCGCCGGTGCCCACCTCGAGCGTCTTCTGCGGCGAATGGGCTTCCCCCTTGGCGTCGGCGTCGCTGTCGAGGCGCGCCGGCATGCGGATGATCTGCAGCATGCGCTTGGCCGCATCGCCGGTGGGCAGCAAGCCCGCCGGACTGGCGAACGACCCCCCGATGCCGTCCTCGTCGGTGTAGGACAGGCCGTTGTGGATGTCGGTGCCGCCGACCAGGCCATATTTGTAGGGATTGGCGCCCACCCGGCCCAGCAGCACCAGGCCGCGGCCCAAGGCCTGGCGGATATAGCTGCCGTCGACCTTGCTCTTCACGTTCGGACGCGAGATCAGGTGGTCGTAGCGCTCGAAGTTGGCGAACTCGTCGTTGGGCGAAATCTCCGGCACGGTGTCGGAGACGCCCTTGTTCTGGGCGATCTCGGTCAGCGGCTCGTTGAGCAGGCGACGCTGGGCGTAGGCTTCGCTGATCGGCCGCTTGTCGCTGTCGTTCCAGTCGTACATCAGCCCGTTCGAGGCGTCGGCGTTGTGCGGGATGGCGATCACGTCGATCCCGCCGGCGCGCACCTTTTCCAGGAACGACCAGAGATCCTCCGGCCGCTTCGACTGGTTCGAGGTGAACGGCTGCGGCGCGTGGTCGGCGTTGAAGATGACGTTGCGGTGCAGGTTCTGGCCGTCCGGCGCCGAGGTCCACTCATAGCCGATGAAGGTGGTGAACTTGCCGGGCACATAGTTGTTGTTGGCGGTCCGGACGACACGCTCCCAGGTGTCGGCCATGGCCTTGTCGGCGTTGAGGTCGACCTTGTCGCCGCCCGCGGCGCCTTCGAGGGACTTCGCCACGATGACGAACATCTGGTGCGGGTCCTTGGCCACCTCGGCGGCGACCGGCCCCTTGGAGATCGGGTTGTTCGGATCGTCGAACTGGTTGGCGACGCCCATGTATTCGGAGTGGTCGGTGACCGCCATGAAGTCGAGCGGCCACTTGCGTTTGACGGGGATCATGCCCGTGGCGTCGGTCTGGGTCTGCTCGCGCTGGAACTGCGAAGCGGGGATCATCACCGTCTGGCCGCGGGCGAACTTGTAGGCCTCGTCCGGCGTGGTCTTGGTGCCGAAGCTCCAGGCGTCGAAGCTGTTGGTGGTGTGCAGGTGCAGCTCGCCGAAGTAGGCCTTGCGGTCGGCGGCGGGGATCGCGCTGGCGTAGGCCTTGCCGGGCGGCGTGGCGGCTTCCGGCGGGGGCGCGGTGGTGGCGGCCTGGGCGTCGCTGTGATGCCGCCCGAGCGTCAGGCCGGCGGCCGCGGCCAGAACCGGAATCGCCACCGCCGTGGCCAGCCAGATTTGCTTGCGCCCCATTGCCCTGCTCCCGTTATGTTTCCCGCTGGTATCATACGCAGGCCGCGACCGCCGTCCAGTGCAAGGCTGGCGGCTTCCGCCTTCCGGAATTCGGCCGCCGACGGAGGGGCTAGGCGCCCCAGATCTCGTGGGCGTAGCGGACGAAATTTCCGCCCAGCACCTTTTCGATCCGCGCGCTCTTGTGGCCGCGGGCGGCGAGCAGGCGGGCGAGCTTGCGGAACTGGTCCGGCCCGCGCAGGTCGTCGACGAAGGGATGGGTGTCGGCCCGTTCGCCCGGCGCCGAGATGCCGGCCTTGACCCGGTCGTCGTGCTCCTTGGCCAGGGCGGCCTTGTAGGCCTCGAGGTCGTCGATCTGGGTGGTGCCGCCGTCCGTGCCGATGCCGACGTGGTCCTCGCCGCAGACGTTCAGGGCATGCTCGATGTGCGCCACCACGTCGGCCGCCGTCGCGTGGCCCGACAGGTTCAGGAACGGCATGAAGTAGACGCCGACGAAGCCGCCCTTGTCCGCCACCAGCCGCAGCTCCTCGTCGGTCTTGTTGCGCGGCAGGTCGGTCAGCGCGCGGCAGCCGGTGTGGTTGATCGAGATCGGCCGGCTCGAGGCGCGCGCCGCGTCGAGGCAGATCTGCCGGCCGGAATGCGACAGGTCGACCATGCACCGGTTGGCGTTGATCCGCTCCATCACCTCGTGGCCGAACGGCGTCAGGCCCAGGTGCTCATCGGCCATGGAGCCGCCGCCGAGCTGGTTCTGGTTGTTGTAGGTGAGCTGGAAGACGCGGACGCCCTTCTTCGCGAACTCGTCCACGCGGGCGGCGTCACTGCCCATCATGGCGCAGTTCTGGAAGCCGTAGATCAGGCCGATCTTCTTTTCCGCCTTG
>JAFEDM010000479.1 GCA_018241625.1 Pseudomonadota bacterium
CGAGACCAGCCAGCACCTGGTGGACGCCCTCTATGCCGCCCTCGGCGTCATGGCCAACAGCCTGGGCACCATGAGCAACTTCACCTTCGGCGACGAGGTTCGGCAGTACTACGAGACCATCTGCGGCGGCTCGGGCGCCACGGCCAACGCGCCGGGCGCCAGCGCCTGCCACACCCACATGACCAACTCACGCCTGACCGACCCGGAGATCCTGGAGCGGCGCTTCCCGGTGCGGGTGGAGAGCTTCGGCGTCCGCCAGGGCTCCGGCGGCGCAGGCGCGCAGCCCGGCGGCGACGGGGCGCGCCGGCGCATCCGCTTCCTGGCGCCCATGGCGGCGGCGCTGCTCTCCTCGCGCCGCGAGCACGCGCCGCAGGGGCTGAAGGGCGGCGGCCCGGCCCTGCCCGGCCGCCAGCGCCTGATCGCCGCCGCCGACGCAAGCGTCACTGAACTTCCCGGCTGCTTCGCCGTTGAGGTCTCCGCCGGGGACATCATCGAGATCGAAACACCCGGAGGTGGCGGCTATGGGCCGCCGCCGACCTGAAGCAAGGACTCGGTGGCGGGTTTGGGCCCGCCGCCTGATTTTCGCTGGAATTCGAGGTATTCAGGCCCGCATGGCTTTCCACGCAATCGCTCTCGCCCTTTTCCTGCAAGCCCAGCCGGCCGCCGCTGAAGCCGCGCCGCCACCGCCCGAACCGGCGGAAGAGCGCCTGCCCACCGGCGCGCCCAAGGACGACTATCCGTTCGTCGGCTGGTGCTACGGCATGCTGCGCGGCTACCTCGACCTGCACGATCAGGTGATGCCCGAGGTCACGCGGATCGAATCGTCGTTCCGGCCGCCGGACCGCAAGCTGTCGGACGACCTGAAGGTCTACGCCGACATGCAGAAGGAAGGCCGCGCCCAGCTGAAACTGTTCCAGTCGGCGCTCACCGCCGCCGAGAAGGCCAGCCTGAAGCCGATCAACACCATCGGCGCCCAGGCGGTCAGCGACGGCGCGAACATCTGGAAGGCCGCGCCCGACGTCACCCCGGCCCGGCTGGCGCAGGAGTGGATGAGCTGGGCGCTCCCGGCCCGTTGCGAGGTCACCGCCAAGAAGCTGAAGGCCAACGCCACCCTGCTGGGCGGCGCGTTCAAGGTGAACTCGAGCGAGGACGACGCGCCGCCGCCCGCCGCGGCTCCACCCGCCGACGCCAAGCCGGCCGAGGCGGCGCCGGAAAGCGCGCCCGCCGACCCGGCCGCCGAGGCCAAGCCCGCGACCGACCCGGCCGCGGTCCTGCTGGATCCCGGCGCGCCGCCGCCGAAGGCCAAGGCGAAGAAGAAGAAGCCCTCGGCCTGACGACAAACCGCCTGACCACCCGCTTGTAACCTCGCGTAACCCCCCGGGAACCGTAAGAAACTTGGCGTGACGGCGCGGCCGTGGAGGCTGCGGTGGTCCCGCGCCGTGCGTTGCCTCCCCGGCGCAGCCAGAAGCGGCGCGGGGCCTTTTTCGCAACGCCGAGCGACGGACCCGCCCTTGACGCCCTTCCTGCCCGTGGTCCGTCCCCACGCCCGTCTCGCCCTGTTCGCCGCCGCCGGCCTGATGGCCCTCGCCGGCGCGGGCCTGGCCCAGGCGACCGAGGCCGGCGCCGACGCGGCCGCGCCCGCCGACAAGGCGGTCAGCGAGGTGGTCGTCACCGGCTCGCGCCTCAACCTGATGGGCATCGCCGACACCGCCTCCCAGGGCGCGGTCACCGAGAAGGAGCTGGAGCTGCGCCCCGTCTACCGCGTGGGGCAGCTGCTGGAGACCACGCCCGGCCTGGTGGTCACCGTCCACTCCGGCGAGGGCAAGGCCCAGCAATACCTGGTGCGCGGCTTCAACCTCGACCACGGCACCGACATCGCCAACTTCGTCGACGACATGCCGGTCAACCGGCCGACCAACACCCACGGCCAGGGCTATTCCGACGCCAACTTCATGCTGCCCGAGGTGTTCAACGGCCTCGACTTCACCAAGGGCCCCTACCACGCCGAGGTGGGGGATTTCGGCGCCGTCGCCTCGACCCACGTGAAGATGGCCAACGAGATCCGCAACCAGCTGTCGGCCACGGTGGGCACGCTCGGCGTCTACAACGCCTTCGCCGGCGGGACCTGGCATATCGGCGACAACGACCGCGTCCTCGGCGGCCTCTACGTCGGCCACGTGGACGGGCCGTTCGACCACCCCGACAACTTCCGCAAGATCGACGGCGTGGTCCGCTACAGCCACGGCGAGACCGACGACGGCTACGACCTCACGGCCATGTACTACAAGGGCCAGGGGAACATGACGACGGACCAGCCGCTGCGCGCCATCCAGCAGGGGCTGATCGGCCGCTACGGCACGCTGGACCCGTCGGACGGCAGCTATTCCGAGCGCCTCAGCCTCTCCAGCCACTTCGCCGCCAAGGGCGAAGACTGGACCTTCGGCGTCAACGCCTACGCCGTGCGTTGGCGGATGTTCCTCTACAACGACTTCACCCACTTCCTGGACGACCCGGTCAACGGCGACCAGGAAAAGCAGGACGAGGCGCGCACCACCCTCGGCGGGGCCGGCGCCTTCCACCTGGTCAAGGCCCTGGGCGACATCTCCACCGAGACCACCGTCGGCCTGCAGGTCCGCTACGACGACGCCTTCGTCGATCGCCGCCACACCCTGCGCCGCCAGGTGCTCCCCACCTGCTCGGAAGAGCAGGCCGACGGCCCCGCGCTCCAGGTCCCGGCCGTCGGCGGAGCCTGCACGGCCGACCGCGTGAAGCTGCTGGACCTCGGCCCCTACGTCGAGAACACCACCTACTGGACGTCCTGGCTGCGCACCATCGTTGGCCTGCGCGAGGAGTACTACCGCGCCAGCGACCACAGCCTGATCTCCGGCTTCTCCGGCGCGACCAGCCAGACCCTGTTCCAGCCCAAGGGCTCGATCGTCTTCGGCCCCTTCCACGAGACCGAGCTCTACCTCTCCGCCGGCCGCGGCTTCCACTCCGACGACGTGCGCGGCGTGTTCGGCACCGTGCCGCTGGAAGGCGTGGCCGCCGCCGCCGGCAAGACGCCGCTCCTGGCCTCCGCCGACGGCTACGAGATCGGCCTGCGCACCAACCTGATCCCCCGGCTGCCGATCCAGGTCGCCATCTTCCAGGAGGATTTCCAGTCGGAGCTGACCTACAACGCCGACGCCGGCCAGGACGAGGCCAGCGCCCCCAGCCGCCGCCAGGGCATCGAGGTCAGCGCCCAGTACAAGCCCCTACCCTGGCTGGAGCTGAACACCGACCTGGCCTTCAGCCGCGCCCGTTACCGGGGCGACCTGGCGGCCTTCGGCCTCGACCAGCCGTTCATCGCCAACGCCCCGAGCTTCATCGGCTCGTTCGGGGTGCTGGTGGACAATCTCGGCCCCTGGTTCGGCGGCCTGCAGTGGCGCGCGCTCGGCAAGTACCCGATCAACGACGGCCAGCGCGACCCGCAGGACAAGGGCTATTCGGAGGTCAACGCCGACATCGGCTACAAGATGGGCGACCGGCTGCGCCTGCAGCTCAGCGTCTTCAACCTCTTCAACACCAAGGCCGACTCCGCCGCCTACTTCTACGCCGCCCGCCTGAAGGGCGAACCCGAGGGCGGAGTCGGCGACTTCCAGGTCCACCCCCTGGAGCCGATCTCCGTCATGTTCAAGGCGACGGCGTATTTCTGAGGTGAGGCGGGCGGAGGATTCTGGTTCGAGCCGTTGCAGAGGCTAGGCCGCTCGGGTCGGCCGGCTTGCGCCAGTTGCGGACATTGGATTGCGGCCGGGAAGCGGACCCCACGTCGAGGGCGGCAGATAGAATCTGCGAGTCCATGAACCGCCCAAGGTCGGCTGCTCGCGGCGGCGTTCGGGCTCAACCATCCGCTTCCTCAGCGGGGTAGTTCATCTCGATCGTCACCCCGGAAGGGTCGGACAGGAAGACCTGGTGGAGCCCCAGGTCTGGAACGGTCCGCTCCACGTAGGCCACGCCGTTCTTGAGGCAACGGGCGCGCAGGTCCGGCCAGCCCCGCGCGAGGAAGGCGATGTGGTCGAGGGGGCCTGTGCCGCCGCCGGGGTTCGCGTCGCGCCGACTCAGGTATTCGTCGGCTCCGGGGTGCTCGGCGATGATGTGGACCACGCCGAAGTCGGACTCGTCTTCGCCCGGATAGAGCCACAGCCCCGGGAACGCGAAGGACGGGCGGTATCCGACCCGCAAGCCCATCACCTCGACGTAGAACCGTCGGCAACCCTCCAGGTCCGAGGTCCGGATGGAATAGTGGCCAAGTCTCATCGCCGACATCATTCGGCCTGCGCCAGCAGTGCGCCGAGGGCGGCGCGGTCGAAGCAGATCTCCTGCGCGACGATGAGGTCGGCCTCGAAGCGGTAGCGGACCACGTACCGCAGCGCGATCCTGCGCCCCGCCGCCTGGCCGCCACGCAGCGCGCCTTGCAGGAGGCAGAATTCCGCCGCCGCGTCGCCGTCGATCAGCAGCTCGATGACTTCGACTTTCGCATCGTCGAAGGACTCGAAGACCTTCTGCTCGTCCACAAGCTTCGCCGCCCGCCCCCAGGCCGCGCCGTCCGGGGTCAGCAGGCGGACGTCCTCAGCGAAGTATCGGCCGATGGTGTCCAGGTCGCGGCGCCGGAAGGCGTCGTGGAGTACTTCCAGGATCGCGGCGATCTGAGATCTGCGGTCGGGCATATGGGTCATCCCTGCTGAAGCCAAGGTCGCCAGGCGGCCGCAGATGCTCAGGCGGCGTTCGCCGCCGCGCGCTGTCGCGCAAGCGCCTCGAACCAATCGGACAGCGCGGGCGCCGAAGGGCGCCATCCCAACCGTCGCGCCGCGACCGCCCGAACCCGGCTGTTCGACGCCAGGCCGTACCGGGCGGCCGGCCCGAACGACCGGGTCACCTCCTCGACGTCGAGACTGTGGACCCCAGGCAGACCTAGTGCGCGGGCGATGTGCTCGGCGATCTCACGGAACGACATCTCGCCGTTCTCGGCGAAGAAGAAGGCGCCGCCCGGCGCTTTATCGATCACCAGCTCGAAGAGATCGACGAGATCGCGGATGTGGACATTGGAATACCGGTTGAGGCCGCGTCCGAGATAGAGCCCGGCGCCTTGCCGCTCAGACAGCGACATGAGCTTCGGGATCTGGTCGCTGTCCTTCTCAAGGCCAAGCCCCTCGCCGTAGATCGTGGGCGGGCAGATGACGACGCCCCGAACGCCGTCCTCGATCGCCGCCACGCGGACCCGCCGGTTCATCTCGACCCGCTCCAGCCGGAAAGGCACGGGCTCGAAATAGTCGTCCTCGCTGTAGGCCTGCTCGCCCGCCTCGCCGCACGCATCGTCAGCGACGATGGCCGAGCCGGACGTGTGGATGAACAGCTTGCCGCTGCGCGAGAGCGCCTGCAGCAGGGTCTCCACGGCGCCTGGATGATCGGCGCTCGCGGCGTTGATGACCGCGTCCGCGGTGCGCGCGGCCCGCGTCAGGGCCTCGGCGTCGTCGAGCTCGGCGACGAGGGGTTCGATGCCCTGCGCCTGCAGCTTCTCCGACTTCTCGGCTGTGCGCGTCAGGCCGACCACGGCGTGGCCGGACGCGATCAGGCGGGTGGCGACCGAGCCGCCGATGTATCCCGACGCGCCGGTGACAAAGAATTTCATGGACCAGGTCTCGCCTCTGCGGCCACGCCGCGCCGCCGATCCAAAGACCTAGATCATCTCCCCTGGGGCGATAATTGGCGACGACCACAATACATCCTTGCTATTCTGACAAGAATTGAGTGCGGTTCATGGCCGACAGCCTTTTCGAGATGCGGGTCTTCGTACGTGTCGTGGAGCGCGGAAGCCTTTCTGCGGCGGCGCGCGACCTCAACCTGTCGCTCGCGGTCACCAGCCGGACGCTGGCGCGGCTTGAGGCGCGGCTCGGCGTCCGGCTCGCCAACAGAACGACCCGGCGGCTGTCGCTGACCGAGGAGGGACAAGTCTTCAACCAGCGCTGCGTTGCGATCCTCGCCGATGTCGAGGACGCCGAGCGTGACGTGGCGCGGCGCCGGAACGAACCCGCGGGGCTCCTGCGGGTGACCTCCACCTTCGCCTTCGGCCGACGCTGGCTCGCCGGCTTGCTGGCCGAATTCCAGGCCCTCTATCCGCAGGTGCAGGTGCGGCTTGAGACGTCCGACAGGCTCGCGGATCTTCTTGAGGGCGGCTTCGATCTCGCTGTCCGTGTCGGCGCGCTGGCCGATTCGAGCCTGATCGCCCGCCAGCTCGCGCCGAACGTACGGGTCATCTGCGGATCGCCAGACTACCTCGATCGCCGCGGGCGGCCCCAGGCTCCGGACGACCTGCTCGGCCATCAATGCATCCTCTATGGCGATCCGCCGAGCGGCCACTGGACCTTCGCCGACGGCGCCGAGGTCCGCGTGGGCGGCGATCTCTCCTGCAACGACGGCGACCTGGCCCACACCTGGGCGCTGCAGGGTCGCGGCTTGGCGCTCAAGTCGATCTGGGACGTGGCGGACGATCTTGCGGCCGGACGGCTCGAGGTGGTGCTGGCGAAGCACAGATTGCCGGCTGCGCCGATCCACGCCGTCTATCCGACCAACAGACATCTGGCCGCGAGGGTGCGCCTATGCGTCGACTTCCTGGCCGACAGGTTGAAGCAACAGGGCGCGAAGCTGGCGATGCTCCGAGACGGATGGGGTCCTGCGCCCTAGCAAGGCTGGGTCCGACCGTCGCCACGTGTCGTCTTGGCGCCACTAGCGGACCTTTCTGCGGCGAGCACTGTAGGGCTTACCAGCCATCAGGGTCCCTCAGACCAATCCTTAAGCGCGAAAATCCTTGACTTCCGGCTTGACCTATGTTCTTGTTTTGTTCATGTCGGACGCGGCGGCCAAGCGGGAACGGGCGGAGCAGATTCTGGGCGAGCTTTCGGAGCTCGGCCTGATGCTGGCGCGTGACCTGGCGGCCCAGGCGCGGGCGGCGGAGACGCCTGAGGAGAAGGTGGCCCTGGCAGCCGGGTTCCAGAAGACCTCGCGCGCCGTGCGCCTGACGCTGGCGCTCGATTTCAAGCTGCAGCGCGACGCCGCGCGGGAGGCGCGCGATGCGGCGCGGGAGGCCGCGGCAGACGCCGCCGACGCCCAGCTGCGTGAAAGCAAGATCATGCAGGCGGCCCAGGCGGCCCTGGTCGAGATGACCGATCCCTCCCCCGCCGAAAACCAGAAGCGCCGGGTGCGCGCGGTGCTGAACCGCCTGATCTGGAACGAGGCCGAAGGCGACGAAGAGGAATACGAGGTCCTGCTCGAAGACCTCGACGCCCGGCTCTACGAAGCGGAAGACGCCCCGGGCTTCGCCGACCTGCCCATCGAAGTCCTGGCCGAAACCCTGGCCAAGGACATGCGCCTCTCCGGCGAGCTGGTGGTCACCACGGCCGAACGCTTCGTCCCCGCGAACACGCCCACACCGCCGCTCGCGGACACGGGCTGACCCCCTCCGCTCATCCCGGCGAACGCGAAGCGAGGGCGCGATGCGGCCAGCGCCGGGACCCAAGCTGAGTTCGCGGTTTCAAACCGCCAGGACGCCAAGCGCGCCAAGGTCTTTCGACACAAAGACCACCAAGGGCACGAAGACCACCAAGCGGGCGAAGCCCAGTCGATCCCGCCGCGGCGGGAGTCGGCCTGCGGCCGGCTGGCTGGGTGATCCCAGCGCCTTCGTGCCCTTGGTGGTCTTTGTGGTCTTCGTGTCCAACCGGACCTTCGCCACCGCCAGAACCCTTGGCGTCTTGGCGGTTCAACAAGTCGCGGACAACGCCTTGCCCCCGAACGGCCGCCTACCGCCGCGCCAGGTAGTCCCCCAGCCGCTCCAGCCCGGCCGCGTTGGTTTCCGGCCGGTTGGCGAAGCACCACCTCAGCCAGCCCTTGCCTTCCGGCCCGAACGCTGACCCAGGCGCCAGGCCGATCTTGGCCTTGTCGATCAGGTCCTTGGCGAAGGCCACGCTGTCGGTGACGCCCTCGACGCGGAAGAAGGCGTACATGCCGCCCTCGGGCTCGGGCGCCTCGACGCCGGGCATGGCGCGCAGGGCCCCGATCATCTGGTCCTTGGCCGCCGACAGCTCGGCGCGCAGCTCGGCGATGGCCGGCTCGCCGTCGTTGAGCGCGGCGATGCAGGCCGACTGGATGAAATCCGGCGCGCAGGAGGTGTTGTACTCGATGACCACGCCCATGGACTGGACCAGGCTCTTGGGCAGCACCATCCAGCCCATCCGCCAGCCGGTCATCCGCCAGGCCTTGGAGAAGGTGTTGGTGGAGATCACCCGCTCGTCGTCGCCGCTGAGCGGCAGGAAGGAGGGCGCGGATTTGCCGGGGCCGAAGATCAGCCGCTCGTAGGGGTCGTCGGTGATCAGCCAGATGCCGTAGCGCCGGCACCGCTCCAGGATCGCGGCGCGGTCCTCGGCCGGCAGGGTCCAGCCGGTGGGGTTGTTGGGCGAGTTCAGGAACACCGCCTTGGTGTCGGGCGTCAGGGCGGTCAGCAGCTTGTCGAGGTCGAGGCGCCAGCGGCCCTGGGCGCGGTCGAGCGCCACGATCTCGAGGTTGGCCGACAGGATCTTGGGGATCTCGACGATGTTCGGCCAGGCGGGCGCGGTCACCACCACCTTGTCGCCGGGCGAGACCACCGACTGCGCCACCAGCATCAGGGCGTTGACCCCGGCGCTGGTGATCGCCAGCCGCTCGGGGTCGAAGGCCTGGCCGTGCAGGCGCTCCAGATAGGCGGCCAGCGCCTGGCGCAGGTCGGGCCGGCCGAGGTTGTGGGTGTAGTAGGTGCGGCCGTCGCTCAGCGCCCGGGCCGCGGCGTCACGGATGAACTGCGGCGTCGGGCGGTCGCTCTCGCCCACCCAGAACTTCAAGATGTCGTCGCGCGCCATGCCGACGTTGGCCACCTCGCGGATCTCGGAGGTGCGCAGGGCCTGGACCTCGGGCCGGGCGGTGGCGTCGTACCTCAAGGCATCGGATTGGGCGTCGGGGTTCATCAACTCTCGCCGGGCTTCACCAGCCGGTAGGGCTGGGCGATGGCCTGGAAGACCGGCAGGGCTTCGCAGCGTTCGGCGTGCGCGACCAGGGCCGGCCACGGGCGCCAGTCGAACTCGGCGCTCAGCGCCTCGCGCACGAAGCGGGTCATGGTGGCCAGCACCACGTCAGCGTGGCTCAGCCGGTCGTCGAACAGGTAGGGCGTGGTCCGCTTGGCCCGCTCGGCGTCCAGCAGGGTGAGGGTCTCGGCCACCTGGGCGCGGCAGCGTTCGACCCACAGCGGGAAGGCCTGTTCGCGCAGCACGCGCTCGTACAGCAGGCTCACCGCCTTGTCGGCGACCCCGGCGGCGAAGGCCGAGATGCGCAGGAAGTCGCGGCGATCCGCGCCCGGCCGCGCCAGGCTGGCGCGCTCAGGCCCGACCAGGTCGTCAAGCGCCTCCAGGATCGCCAGGCTGTCGACCATGGCCTGTCCGTCGTCGAACACCAGGGTCGGCACGCGGCGCAGCGGATTGAAGGTCGCGATCTGGTCCACGTCGCCGAACGTCGACCAGGGCTTGTGCTCGAAGGCGAGCCCATAGGTCGAAAGCGCGATCGCCACGCGCCGCACGAACGGCGAGTCGTACTGCCCGATCAGGATCATTGGCCGCGTCCCCCTGCTGAGCCCCCGACATAGGGGCAGCCGCGACCGGGATGAACCCCCTTAAGTCGCCCGTGGTCCTATTTCCCGTCCGGCGCCGTGATCGGCCGCGCGTCCTTCCACCTGTAGGGCAGGGTGTCGGGGATCACCGAGACCTCGGTGGTGAACTTGAACGGATAGGGTGACGGGTTGGGATAGGTCAGCTCGACGAAATAGGCGGTCCAGCCGCTGGCCGGCTTGTCGACCTTGCCGACCCAGGTCCCGTCCTTGCCCTGCGTCAGCACCGTCGAGGTGAAGCTGCGCCCGATGGTCTGGACGCGGAAGTCGCGCGCCTTGGGGTCGTTGCCCTGCCATAGGCGCACCTCGGTGGGCGCCGTCGCCGACTTGACCACGATCGCGCCGTCCGGCCGGACCACCCAGCTATAGTCGGGGATCGGCGTCCCGTTCAGCACCGCGGCGTAGAACGAGGTGATGCTGTCGCTGATGTCGGAGCCCAGGGTGGAGTGCTCGACGTTGGGGATCATCCGCAGCCGCTTGGTCTGCGGCAGCAGATGGTAGGAGAAGCGCGTGTTGTCCGGCGGGAAGAACTGATCGCCCACCGCGTTGATGATGTACTTCGGCATCTTCATCGCCGGCCGGTCGCGATAGTTCAGCGGGTCTTCGATGCGGTTGATCTCGGCCCAGCCGGGCTTGCCGATCTGGTCGGGGATCAGGTGGTTCTGGATGTAGTCGCCCAGCGCCGGCGAGAAGTAGCCCATGGCCTCCCAGTGGTGCTTGGCCGTGGCGTCCACATCCAGCACGTTGATCACGATCGGCACGATGGCGACCACGCGCTTGTCGATGGCGCCGACCAGCCAGGTGGTCCAGGCCCGCTTCGAGCCGCCGGAGACCACGAAGCCGTCGACCTTGGCGGCCGGCTCGTCGCGCTCCAGGTACTGCTGGACCGCGGTCATCGCCTGGACGCCGCTCTTGACCATGGGCAGGCGGACGAGATCGAGCGGATTGCGGTCCTTGGTGAACTTCGCCTGCTGGTAGGCGATGATCTGGTCCTCGACCCTGGGCTTGGGGTCCTCGGTGAACCGCAGCGGCTGGTTCGGCACGTCGGACAGCTGGGCGACCACCGAGTTGGTCTCCAGCGCCATCTTCGCCCAGCGCTCCTGCGCGCCCTTCGGCGCGGCGTCGGTGTTGTTGCCGCCGTCGATGTAGAGGAAGCCGGTCTTGTGGCTGGTCTTGTCCGGAACGACGACGGTCAGCCAGTGCTTCCAGACCGGCTTGTCGACCTCCTTCTCGGTCAGCCAGGTCTGGGAGGTCATGTCCAGGACCGCGCCGTGGTAGCCGGGGCCGGAGATCTTGTGGTCGATCTTCCAGGCGAAGGCGGGGTCCGGCTTGGCGACATAGGCGTCGAGCGCGTTCTTGGGGTTCGCCAGCGCGGGCGCGGTCGCCAGGAGACCCAGCGCCAGGACGCCGGCCGCGAGCTTCATCAGACGCATGGAAATCCTCCCCAACCCGGACCCTTGG
>JAFEDM010000047.1 GCA_018241625.1 Pseudomonadota bacterium
CGCATGCCTAGGGCTTCACCAGCGCGTCGTAGATCCAGCGGCGGTTCTTCGCCTGGTATTCCGTGGCGCGCTCGCGGTTCTGGATCATGAACACCATGAACAGGTCGTTCTTCGGATCGACCCAGAACTCGGTGCCGGCGATGCCCCACCAGCTGTAGGTGCCGTTGCCGGGCCGGGCGACCTTGTCGTCGATGACCACGGAGCCACCCAGGCCGAAGCCCATGCCGGGACCCGGGAAGAACAGGCCCGCCTTGCGGATCTCCGGCGTGGTCTGGTCCTCGCGCATCTTGGCCACGCTCTCGGGCTTCAGGATGCGCACGCCCTTGTAGGTCCCGTTGTTCTGCAGCATCAGCGCGAAGCGCAGATAGTCCTCGGCCGTCGACGAGATGCCGCCGCCGCCGGAGAACAGCACCGGCTTCCTCGTGTAGTCGTAATAGGGATTGCCGATGCCCGGCAGGTTGCTGGCCGCCAGGGGTTCGGCGAAGCGGGCCTTGTTGGCGGCCGGCTGCCAGAAGCCGGTGTCGGTCATGCCGAGCGGGCCGGTGACCCGCTCCTTGACCGCCACGTCCAGCGTCTTGCCGCTGGCGACCTCGACCACCGCGCCCAGGATGTCGATGGAGCGGCCGTAGTACCAGGCCGTGCCCGGCTCGGTGCGCAGCGGCAGCTTGGCGATGATCTTGGCGTAGTCGCGCAGCTTGACGTCGTCGCGGTTCTCGCCGCCGGCGTCCCAGACCTTGGCCAGCGGGCTGGTCGGCTGGATGAAGCCGTAGATGATGCCGGAGGTGTGGCTCATCAGATTGCGGACCAGCATCGGCTTGGTCGCCGGCTTGGTCGTGCCGTCGGGCTGGTAGACGGTGAGGTTGGCGTATTCCGGCAGATACTTGGACACCGGCGCGTCGAGATCGAGCTTGCCCTCCTCCACCAGGGTCATGGCCGTCACCGTCACGATCGGCTTGGTCATGGAGAAGACGCGGAAGATCGTCTGGTCGTTGGGGACCGCCGTCTGACCCGGCCCCTGCGTGCCGAAGCCTTCCTGGAAGGCGACCTTGCCGTGACGGCCAATCAGCAGATAGGCGCCGGCGAGCTTGCCCGCCGCCACGTCGGCCTTCAGCCCGTCCTCGGCGACCTTCAGCTTGGCCGGATCGAAGCCCAGGGCGACCGGGTCGCCCTTGACGATCGACGAGACCTTGGGGTCCGCCTGCTTGGGCGCCGCGAAGCTGGGCGCGGCGGTCGCCAGCGCCAGGGCGGCGGTGAGCGCGGTGGCCGCGCCCCAGGTCCTCGCCAGACCGGAAATTCGAAGATTCATTGAGCCCCTCCCGTTTCGAGGAGAGATGGCGCCTTTACCCCACGGCTGGCAATCGCCGTTAGGCGGCCAGCCGTTTCCACACCGCCCGATCGGCGCGCACCGTGTCCAGCCGCCCCTCGCGCTGCTGGGTGTAGAGCTCGGCGATCACCTCGAACTCGCAGGTCACGAAGCGGACCGTGACCTCATGCGGTTCACAGTCTTCCCTGGGGGCGACGAACAGGGCCGCGTTGACGATCGGCGCCTTGCGCGCGATCAGGTGGGCGAGCCGCTTGGCCTTCTCGGGATGGGTCTTCTGCAGCTTTGGGTGCTCGGCGAACAGCTCCTGGCCCATGCGCAGGATGTCCGGGAAGCTCAGCTTCTGCATCCGCTCGCCGCTCACCCGGCCGTCCGCCGGCACATCCTCGATCCGCAGTACGACGTCGTTGAGCAGGAACATCATGGGCGGGACGCGGACTCGATAGGGGCTGGCTGCGGGACGGGCGGTTTGTCGCACGTTCAGGCTTACAGGCCCGTTCACGAGCGCGGTTAATGCCGGAAAAGGCTGACGATTCCGGCCCGCGCCTCAGCCGCCCTCGACCGGCTCGACCAGGAAATGGCGCCCCTGGCGGTCGTCGATCTCCACCACCCAGACGTCGGGGTCCACGCGCACCGCGCGTTCGATATAGGCGTCGAGGTCCGGCTCCTTGTCCGAAGGCGCGGGCTGCATCCAGACGCGCTCTCCGTCCATGCGCGTCGCCTCGGCATAGAGCCTGGCGGTGCCTTCCGGGCGGTTCAGGACCTTGACCAGCACGGCGCCGGCCCGCGCGTCGCCCTTGCGGAGCACCATGCCGAACGCGCCCGCCAGCTCGGCCCGGCGGATCAGCGCGCTCACCCAGATATCGGTCGACAACAGCATGCCGGGGACCATGCGGAGCGATTCACGGGATGGCAACGCTAGCGGCTGTAAGAGCGCCCCAGGCCCGACAGAGGCCAGAACAATAAGGAAGACGCATGACGAGCTCGCGCAGAAGCGCGAAGCCGGCGTCTCGGTGGATGGGGTTTGTGGGGGCGGCCTTCGTGGTCGTCGCGCCGGTCGCTGCGCATGCACAGCCGGCGGACCTCTACTACGAGCGTGCGGTGATGTCGGCGGCGGATCAGCGCTGCGGACTGTTCGCGCCCGACGTGGCCGCGGCCCTGGCCGCCGCAACCGCCCAGGCGCGCGGCGCGGCCCTGCGCGCCGGAACCTCCGAAGACAGCCTTCGCCAGACCGAACGCGCCGCCCAGGCCAAGGCCGCCGCCGCCGATTGCCGTTCTGGCGACATGGCGACCGCTGCGGCGCGGGTCCGGAACGCCTTCAACGGCTACGCGAAGATGACGCGCCTGACCTACGCCGGCGACGTGGCCGGCTGGTCGGCGGACAAGAACCTCGGCCGCTCGGTGCGCTGGAGCCTGGCCCAGGAAACCGCCTTCGGCGCCGACCGCATGGTCTTCGGCCTCGCCGGCCGCGAGGGCGCTCAAGGCCTGGTGGCCTCGGTCAGCTTCGCCGATGGCGCCCAGCCCTACGCCGCACGCCTGGTGTTGCGCGATCCGGCCCGCGCGCCGCAGCCCTATCTCGCCCGCTATGGCGTGGGCGCGACCGCCGGGCTGGCGCTCGCCCAGCGCCTGCCGCCGGCCCTGGCCCAGAAGGCCTTCGCCGCCACGGCCCGCGCGCCGTCGGACCCCGAGCTGCTGCCGCACCTGGCCGATGGGCGCGCGGCCCCGACGGGTTGGGCCTTCCGCTTCCCCGACGCCGCGGTCCAGGAGCTCGCGCGCCTGGATCCCCGCGAGGCCGTGGCCGTGGACTTCCTGTTCTCCGGCGGCGCCACGCGACGGGCCTATGTGGAGGTTGGCGATTTCGCCGCCGGCCGCGCCTTCCTGGCGGTGGCGATCGGGCGCTAGCCCTCGGCCGCGCGCTTTAGCGGAGCGGGCTCCTCGGACGCGGCGACCAGCACCGGCAGGCGCACAGTCACGGTCGTGCCCTCGCCCAGGGTGCTCTCCATCGTCATGTCGCCGCCGTGCAGCCGCGCGAAGGCGCGCACCAGCGACAGGCCGAGGCCTGAGCCCGCCTGCTTCTGGCCGGCGTCGCCCGCCTGTTCGAACGGCTTGCCCAGCCGCGCCAGGTCCTCCGCCGAGATGCCGACCCCAGTGTCGGCGACCACGATCTTCAGCACCTCGCCTTCCGGCCAGGCCGAGACGGTGACCGATCCGCCCTTCGGGGTGAACTTCAGCGCGTTGGAGACCAGGTTGAAGGCGATCTGCTTGACCGCCCGGCGATCCGCCTCGGCCTCCAGCGAGGCCGGCGACAGGTCGCCCCGCAGGCCGATCCCGGCGCGTTCCGCCTGGCCGCGCATCAGGCGCAGCACCGCGGCGATCGCGTCGCGGGCGTCGAAGGTCTCCCGCGCCAGCTCGAACCGCTCCGCCTCGATCTTCGACATGTCGAGCACGTCGTTGATCAGCTCCAGCAGGTGCGCGCCGCTCTCGTGGATCAGGTCGGCGTATTCGGCGTAGCGGTCCGACATCGGCCCGAACAGCCGCTGCCGCATGATGTCGGAGAAGCCCATGATGGCGTTCAGCGGCGTGCGCAGCTCATGGCTCATGTTGGCCAGGAAGCGCGACTTGCCGGCGTTCTGCTTCTCGGCGTCCTTGCGCGCCTCCTCCAGCTCGCGTTCGCGCTGGCGCTGGGCGCGCGCGTCGCGCAGGGCGGCCACCAAGCGCTTGTCGCTCATCCGCCGCACGCTGAGCGCGCACCAGCCCTGCGGATCGTGCGCCGGGACGAAGAAGGTCTCCGCCACGCCGTCGTCCGCCGCTTGGCGCAGCGCCGCGGCCACCGCCTCGCGCGCCTCCGGCTGGGCCAGCTCCGCCAGGTGGCGGTCCGCCAGCCCGTGGATCGAGACGCCGTCCGGCGCCTCGCCGAAGGCTTCCAGGATGCGCCCGCCGGGGAAGACGGCCAGCAGCAGCTGCGGCTGGTGGTCCAGCGCCTCGCGCAGCTTGAGTTCGGTTTCGCGCGCCCGGGCGTCGTCGCCGCGCACCTTGCCCAGCAGGTTGACCAGCCCGGCCGCGAAGCCCAACCCTGTCGTGCCCAGCGCCAGCAGGGCGAGCCAGGTCGCCAGCGGCGCCGGCGCCATCGGCAGCAGCATCAGGCCGCCGCCCAGGGCCGCGATCGCGGCCGCGCCCACGCCCGCGGCGGCGCCCAGGCCCAGCAGCTTCGGCCGCCCGATCGCCGCACCGGCCGCCATGGGCGTCAGGCACCAGGCCGCCAGCGGCCCGCTGGTCCCGCCGGTGATGAGGCAGGCGACGGCCCCGGCCGCCGCCCAGGCCAGCACCACCACAGCGGCGCCGGCTTCGTCGGTGGTCCCGCAGAGGAAGGTCCCCAGCACGGCCGCGGCGCCGATCGCGCCCAGGGCTTCCAGCCCCTGGGTGGCGCCGGACCCACCGGCCAGCGCCAGCGCCGTCGCCGCGACGCCCACGGCCAGCGTCCAGGCCAGGTGCCAGCTCACGGCGAACCGCCGCCCGCCGCCTGGCGCCGCACGGCTGCGCGCGCGCCTTCTGGAGCGGATCAGCGTCAAATCAAAGGGACTCGGGCGCCGGACATGGTCTGACAGCTTAGCGTGTGCGGTGAGTCCGCCCAAGCGCGCTCGCATACCGCGAGAAGCTCAACCTTAATGGCGCCCCGCGCGCCTCGGGCGTGCTTGACGCGGCGCCCTTCCCCTTCACCATCTTCGTCAAGCGGGACGCCCCGATCGGGCGGGGCCAGGAAAGGAATTCGTAAGTGGCCGGCGGGACAATGGAACCATCTGGAACGAGGGCGTGACGCCTCCCATGCCGCCTGCGCCCGATCCTGCGGCCACGCCCGCCGCTCGCAACGAGGCGGCCGAAGACCCCAGGCGCGCCTTCCTGCGGCTGGTGAGCCACGAGCTGCGCACCCCGCTGAATTCGATCCTGGGCTTTTCCGAGATCCTCTCCGCCGAGCTCTACGGCCCGCTCGGCTCGCCGCAGTACAAGGAATACGCCGACATCATCCGCGGCAGCGGCAAGAAGCTGCTCAAGCTGGTCAACCAGGTGCTGGAGATCGGCCGGCTGGAAGGCGTGAAGCTGGAGGTGGGAGCCGAGGCGGTCGAACCCGCCATCGAGGACGCCGTCGCCGCCTGCGCCCAGGACTTCGCCCGCGGCGTCCGGCCCCGGGTGGTCGAGGCGGCCGAGCCCCTGCCGCTGGCCCTGGCCGACCCCTGGGGCCTGCGCACCGTGCTGGGGCACCTGATCCAGAACGCCGCCGCCTTCTCGCCGGACGACGGCGAGGTCCGGATCCGCTGCGAGGTCCTGAAGCAGCATCTCGACATCTTCGTCGAGGACGACGGCGAGGGCGTCGATCCCGCCGAGCTGCCGCGGCTGGTCCAGCCCTTCGAGCAGGGCGAGAACGCCCTGGTCCGCCGCGTCGAGGGCGCGGGCCTGGGCCTGACCATCTGCGAACTGACCTGCGCGGCCATGGGCGCCCAGCTCAAGCTCACCTCGCGCCCCGGCCAGGGCCTGACCGCCCGCGTGCGCCTGAAGCGCGCCTGACGAACCGCCCGGCCGCGGTTGCCTCGACGGGTCCCGGCCCTTAAGTCGCCGCCCATGACCATCGAAGCCGAACTCGAAGACCTCGCCGCCGAGTTCGAGGTGCTGGGCGATTGGGAAGAGCGCTATCGCTACGTGATCGACCTGGGCAAGGACCTCAGCCCCCTTTCCGACGCCGAGCGCAGCGACGCCAACAAGGTGCGCGGCTGCGCGAGCCAGGTGTGGCTGGTCACCGAACCGCAAGCCGATGGGACGCTCAGGTTCCGCGGCGACAGCGACGCCCATATCGTGCGCGGCCTGATCGCCATCGTCCTGTGCCTATTCTCCGGCCGCGCGCCGGCCGAGATCCTCGCCTTCGACGCCCCCGCCGCCTTCGAGCGGCTCGGCCTCAAGGGCGCGCTGTCGCAACAGCGGTCGAACGGCCTGGCGTCGATGGTGGCCCGCATCCGGGCCGACGCGGAACGGGCGGCGGCCTAACGACCGCGACGGGACCGCCCGACGGCGCAAAGACCCGCAAAAACAATCTCCGCCGACCTCTTGAACCTCGCGCCCCGGCGTCTAAATCACGCCGCGTCGGACGCCTTCACCGGGTCCGGCGACGGGAGCGTTGGGGCTTCCAGCGCTCCTCTTTCCAACTTGCTCATTCGAGGAGATGGACATGAGAACCGCCTACGACCTTTCCCCGCTCTACTGCTCGATGATCGGCGCGGACCACATGGCGGGGATGCTGGAAAGCGCCCTGAACGGAGCCGCCAGCCGCGACTACCCGCCCTATGACATCGAAAAGACGGGCGAGCAGGCCTATCGCATCACCGTGGCCACCGCGGGCTTCCGCGAGGATGAGCTGGAGATCGTCGCCCAGCCCAATCTTCTGGTCGTGCGGGGCCGCAAGGCGCAGGCGCCGAACGCCGACCGCTTCCTGCACCACGGCCTCGCGCAGCGCCCCTTCGAGCACCGCTTCGAGCTGGCGGACTACATCGTCGTCCGGGCCGCCCACTACGCCGACGGCCTGCTGACCGTGGAGCTCGAGCGTGAGGTCCCGGAGGCCCTGAAGCCGCGCCGGATCGAGATCCGCACCCCCGCGACCCCGGCGGCGGCCATCTCGCGCCTGAGCCCGGCGGGACGGCGAAGCCAGAAGGCCGCCTGACCACCCCGCGGAGGCGGGTCGCCGAGCCCGCCTCCGCCTAACACAGACAGGAGAAAGACAAGGAGATCGGCGATGTTGCTCGCGACGACCGAGATGCAAATCCGCGAACGCGGCCTTGCCGCGGCCCTCGCCCGCTGGTCGCGGCCGGGCGTCGGTTTCAACCACCCTCGCGACGTGCTGAAAGACCCCGACCTCAGCCTGGACGAGAAACGCGCCGTCCTGGCGTCCTGGGCCTCCGACGCCTCGGCGGTGCAGGATCGCCCGACCCTGCGCTGGCTGCTCGGCACGCCGGAACCGGTGCCGCTGGCCGAGGTGCGCGAAGCCCTGGCGCGGCTCGACCGGTGGGACGGCTCCGTCGCATGATCGCGACCGTCGAGGTGGCGCCGGCGGCGCAGGGGTGGTCGGTGCGCGCCGACCACCTTGCTGAAGAGAGACGCTTCGACCGGGGCGCCGCGGCGGAGGCCGCCGCGCGGCGGATCGCCGAGCGGCTTTCGGCGGCCGGGGAAGCTGTCCGGCTCGTGGTCCGGCTGAAGGACGGGTCGGTCGGCGGGCGCTTCCTCTTTGCGCCCCGGTGGGCCGGGGAGACACAGGCGGAGGCGGCGTAGCGCCGCCTCAGGCCGCCTTGATGCCGGTCTGCATCTGGCTGAGGCCGATGACCGCGTCGAAGCCTAGGATCATGTCCACCCGCTCGCCGTCGGAGGCCAGCGGCAGGCGCAGCCACAGGATCGACAGGTGCGAGGCGCCGCGCCAGGCCAGGCTGTGCTGGCCCACGGCCGGACGCCTCTCGGCGACCACGCGGCTCAGCTCCTGGCGCCAATAGTCGGCGGCCGTGGAGTTGTAGATTTCGGAGAGCCGCCGGCCGGTGATCTCGCGGCCGTAGACGCCGTAGAGGCCGGTGCCGGCCAGGCGCATGCGGAAGTCCGGCGCCTCTTCGCCCGTCCCGCCCGGCAGGACGTCGATCAGGCTCACCGTCGGCAGCAGGCGCTTGATGTCGCCGGGGTCGACCCGGCCACGGCCCGGCAGCCGCGGTCCCTCCCGCAATGACGCCCAATAGGCGAAGAGCTCCTCATGCGCGCGTACTGCCGCACCGGGGGCCCCGATCTGCGCCGACATGTGCAGATTCCCCGACAACCGTTTGGATTCCCAGCGAATCAACTATCGCCGATTGGACGAATCGGCGGAAGTCGGAAAAGGGTTAACGCGCGCCAAATTTGTATGGTGACGCTGAAACGCCCATTCCCCTGGGAAAACCGGACCGGCCGCCGAAGCGTCCATCGCGCAAATGAAAACGCCCGCCGGTCAGGCGGGCGTCTCCGTAATCGCAAGGTTGGCGGCCACTCCCCTGGCCGCGGCCCCTCAGCGCTTCTTGCGCGGCGCCTGGCGGCCGCCCTGGCCCAGGCCCATCTGCTTGGCCAGGTCCGAACGCGCCTTGGCGTAGTTCGGGGCGACCATCGGATAGTCCTTCGGCAGGTTCCACTTCGCCCGGTACTCCTCCGGGCTCATGTTGTACTTGGTCCGCAGGTGCCGCTTCAGCGACTTGAACTTGCGACCGTCTTCCAGGCAGACCAGATAGTCCGGCGTGATGGAGCGGCGAACCGGCACGGCCGGCTCCTTCGGCGCGGCTTCCGTGGTCTCGACCCCCGACGAGATCCCGGTCAGCGCCCGGTGAACACTTTGGATCAGCCCCGGCAGGTCGGCAGCAGTGACGGCATTGTTGCCGACGTAGGCCGACACAATGTCCGCAGTCATCTCAATGACTTCCGACTTCTCATCCATTCTTGTTTTCCTAAAGAAACGCGTCGTCCCCGGACGCGGAAGTGACTGATAAAATCAGTAGCCGCCTCATTATAGGCTCTGCATCCAGGGGACAAGTGGCGAAACACAGGTCATTTCGCGCCCAGAACATGAAATCCCAGGTTCA
>JAFEDM010000480.1 GCA_018241625.1 Pseudomonadota bacterium
CAAGCTCAGTCACATCGACGACTCTGGCCGCGCCCGGATGGTTGACGTCTCGGACAAGCCGGCGACCGCGCGCGAGGCCGTGGCCGAGGGCTTCGTACGGATGAGCGCCGAGACCCAGACGCTGGCGACGACCGGCGCGGGCGCCAAGGGCGACGTCTTCGCGGTGGCGGAACTGGCCGGCGTGATGGCGGCCAAGAAGACCTCCGACCTGATCCCCATGTGCCACCCGCTGGCGCTGTCGAAGGTCGAGGTGAGGGTGGCGGGGGCCGATGGCGGTCTTTCGGTGATCGCGCGGGTGAAGACCACGGGCCCGACCGGCGTGGAGATGGAGGCGTTGACCGCCGCCTCGGTCGCCTGCCTCACCCTCTACGACATGCTGAAGGCCGCCCAGAAGGACATGGTCATCGAGGCCGTGCGGCTGGTCTCCAAGACCGGCGGCAAGAGCGGAGATTTCGTCGCTTGAGCGGGGATTGGGCGTGAAGCTGCTGACGGTCGATGGCGCCCGCGCCCGTATGCTGGCCGAGATCGCGCCGCTGGCGCCCGAGCTGGTCCCGCTGGCCCTGGCGGGCGGCCGGGTCCTGGCCGAGGACGTGACCGCCGTGCGCGACCAGCCGCCGTTCGACGCCTCGGCGATGGATGGCTGGGCGGTGCGCGCCGCCGACTCGCCCGGAACCCTGACGATCGTCGGCGAAAGCGCCGCGGGCCATGGCTTCGAGGGTGTCGTGGGGCAGGGCCAAGCCGTGCGCATCTTCACCGGCGCGGCCGTGCCGGACGGCTGCGACGCCATCGTGATCCAGGAGGACGCGTCCCGCGAGGGGAACGCGGTGACCGTCCCCGCGGTCGAGAGCCGCCACTTCATCCGGCCGGCCGGGGGCGATTTCCGGGCCGGCGCCGTGCTGTTGGAGAAGGGGACGCGCATCGATCCCTGGCGGCTGTCGCTGGCGGCCTCGGCGGGCCGGGCCGAGGTCTCGGTGGCGCGGCGGCCGCGCGTGGCCCTGCTGTCCACCGGCGAGGAGATCGTCGAGGCGCCGGCGACGCCCGGCCGCTTCCAGATCTACGACTCCGGCGCGCCCGCGCTGGCCGCCATGGTCGAAGGCTGCGGCGGCGTTCCGGTGCGCGCCAAGCCGGTGCGCGACACGCTCGAGGCGGTGATCGAGGCCCTGGCGGCCGCCGAAGCCGACCTAGTGGTGACGGTCGGCGGCGCCTCGGTCGGCGACCACGACCTGGTGCGGGCGGCGAGCCAGGCCCTGGGCCTTTCGCTCAAGGTCGAAAGCGTCAACGTCCGCCCGGGCAAGCCGACCTTCTTCGGGGTGCTGGGCGACGGGCGACGCCTGCTGGGCCTGCCGGGCAATCCGGCCTCGGCCTTCGTCTGCGCCGAGATGTTCCTGCGGCCGATCCTGGCCGCCTTCCAGGGCGCCTCACCGGAGCCCGCGACGATCACGGCGAAGCTCGCCCAGCCGTTGCCCGCCAACGGATCGCGGGAGCATTGGATGCGCGCCAAGCTGTCCTACGCCGATGGCGAAGTGATCGTGCGGCCCTATCGCGACCAGGACAGCTCCCTGGTCAGCGTCTTCGCCGTGTCCGATGCGCTCATGCGCCGGATCCCGGGCGCTCAGGCCGCCGAGGCGGGCGCGGTGGTCGAGGTGTTGCCGCTCGCCCGGGCGTAGCGGAGCGCGGTGATCTCGCCGATCACCGAGACCGCCACCTCCCAGGGCGCCTTGCCGCCGATGTCGATGCCGATCGGCGCATGCAGCTTCGCGAACATCTGCTCCGGCGCGCCCTCCGCGCGCAGCGGCGCGAGGCGCTCGGCGATCCGCTTGCGCGCGCCCAGCAGGCCCACATAGCTCGCCGCCGAGGGCAGGGCGGCGCGCAGGGCGGCGCGGTCGGTTTCCAGGTCGTGGGTGGCGATAGCGATGTGAGTCCAGGGATCGACGCCGATCGTGGTGAAGGCTTCGGCGGGGTCGGCCCGGCTGTAGGCGACGCCGGGGATCGGCGGCGGGCCGGCGGGGCCCTTCGGCCGCACCAGCGTGGTTTCCAACTCAGCCTGGGCGCCTAGCTGGGCGATGGCCAGAGCCGCCGGATCGCCGCCCACGACGATCAGCCGCGCTCGCGGTTCATAGTGGCGCACCACCCGCGCCTCGGGCCAAGGCGACAGGTCCGGCGCGCATTCCCGCAGGCGCCCGTCGCTGACCCAGACCACCGGGCGGCGCGCGTCATAGGCGGCCAGCAACTCGCCGAGCGCCGCATCGTCCGCCGCCACCCGCTCCAGGAAAATCTCGATCCGCGCGCCGCACAGCAGCCGGATGTCGGGCCAGGGGCTGCCCTCGCCATAGACCAGGGTGCGCGGTTCGCCGTCGGCCAGGCAGGCGAAGGCGTGGTCCGCCACGTCGCTCTCCACGCAGCCGCCGGAGAAGTAGCCCGCCGCGACGCCGGGCGCGAAGACCATCTGCGTCCCTTCGGGGCGCGGGCCGCCGCCTTCCACCGAGATCAGAGTCGCCAGCACCATGGCGCCGCCCGCCTCGCGCGCCGCCTTGAGCGCGGGGCGCACGTCGTCGGTCATGCCGAACAGGGGCCACTCGGGCAGGGGCTCGCGGTCGGTCAAGAATTTACCCCCTGGAAAGGTCTCGGATACGCCTTCTTAGGCATCATAGGCCCAACATCCCGGCTCGTTGGAAGCTCCTTGAGTCGCCTCGCGCATATGACGTCGCCCCTCAGCAAACTTGGCCTTGGCTCCGGACAGTTCGGTCTGGACCAGCAGCCAGGCGGCCGTGGACGCCCGCGCGACCAGGAAGCCCGCGAGATCCTGGCGATCGCCGCGCGCGCCGGCCTGCCGGTGATGGAGGTGGGCCGTCATCCGCCTTCTGCTGAGATCACCCTCGGACAGGTGTTGCCGAAGCCTCAGCCGTTCAAGCTCACCATCACCACCGTGCGCCCGGATCGCGGCGCCGACCTGGTGGAGGCCGAAGTCCGCGCTCAGGTGAAGCGCCTGGGGGTTTCGTCGGTCGACGCGATCCTCGCGCCCTCGGCCACCGACCTGTTCTCGCACCATGGCCCGGACCTTTGGGACCGGCTGAAGAAGCTGCGCGACGAGGGGCTGACCAAGAAGATCGGGGTTTCGGTCTATGCCTCCGACGACCCGGCGGGCCTCGCCAAACGCTTCAAGCCGGACCTGGTGCAGGCGCCGGCCTCCCTGCTCGACCAGCGTCTGCTGATCGACGGCACCCTGGCCCAGCTGGCCGGCATGGGCGTCGAGGTGCAGCTGCGCTCCCTGTTCCTGAACGGCCTGCTGTTCCTGCCGCCGGACCGCGCCCCGAACCATCTGAAGGCCGCCGCCGGGCGGATCAGCCGCGCGCGCCGCCTGATCGCCGAGGGCCGGTCCGATCCGCTGCAGGCCGCCCTGGGCTTCGCCCTGTCGCGGCCGGAGGCCTCCTGCGTCCTGGTGGCCGTGGCTTCGGCCGCCGAGATGTCGGCGGTGATCGCCGCCGCCATGAGCCCGCCGCCGGACCTCGACTGGGACGAGATGGCGCTCGACGATCCCGACGCGCTCGACCCGCGGTCCTGGGCGGCGGCCTAGAAACCCCCTCCGACCCTTCGGGCCACCTCTCCCAGAGGGAGAGGTTCAATTCGTCGGTTTGAACGGCTCGTCCAGGCTGGGTTGTGGCTCGGTGAACCAGGCGGCGCCGTCCTCGGTGACGTGGAAGTGGTCTTCCAGGCGCACCCCGAACGTCTCCGGGATGACGATCATCGGCTCGTTGGAGAAGCACATCCCGGGTTGCAGCGGGGTCTTGTCGCCGCGCACCAGATAGGGCGCCTCGTGGATGGCCAGGCCGATCCCATGGCCCGTGCGATGCGGCAGGCCGGGAAGCTCGTAGTCGCCGCTGAAGCCGGCCTCGGCCAGCACGCGCCGCGCCGTCGCGTCGATCTCCTCGCAGGGGACGCCGGGCTTCACCGCGGCGAAGGCGGCGGCCTGGGCCTTTTTCTCCACGTCCCAGACCCTGCGGTGCTCGGCGCTGGGCGTCCCGAAGACATAGGTGCGGGTGATGTCGGAGTTGTAGCCTTGCACCTTGCAGCCGGTGTCGATCAGCACGAGGTCGCCGTCGGCGAGCTTCTGTTCGCCGGGCAGGCCGTGCGGATAGGCCGAGGCCACCCCGAACTGCACGGCGCAGAAGGAGCTGCCATCGTCGGCGCCCAGGGCGCGGTGCGCCTGGTCGATGAAGCGCTTCACGGCCGTGGTGGTGATGCCGGGCGCCAGGATGCGTGCGGCGCGGCGGTGGACCTCAAGCGTCATGGCCTTGGCCTGGCTCATCAGGGCCAGCTCCGCCGGGGACTTGATCATCCGGCAGCCGTCGATGACCGGCGCGCCGTCGGCGGGCGCGATATCGGGGGCGGCCTTGCGCAGGCCGTGGAAGACGAAGAAGGGCAGGGCGGGATCGATGGCCAGGCTCTTCGCGCCGAGCTTCCGCAGTTCCGCCGCGGCCAGCTCATAGGGGTTTTCGTGCTCCTCCCAGAGCGCGATCGGCGCCTCGATCCCGAGCGACGCCTGCAGCGAGCCCAGCTCGAACCGGGGGCAGACCATCACCGGCCCGCCTTCGCGCGGCAGGATCATCGCCACCAGCCGCTCGGTCGGGTTCCAGCCGACGCCGGTGAAGTAGCGCAGCGACGGGCCCGCGCCGACGATGATGGCGTCAGCGCCGATCCCGCCCAACAGGGCCTGGGCCTTGGCGAGGCGTTCTGCGCGCTCGGCGGCGGTGATGGCCGGGGCCGGATTGGGCCAGGGCTTGAGGGCCGCGAGTTCCGCGTCCGCCGTCGATCCGCCGATGCCGTGGCTCATGTCACAAACTCCATCTCTCTGGCGCGCGCCGTGCTCCCCTCATAGAAGATGAGACCATGCCAGGAAGCCAGGATTTCGCCGCCGATCCGCGCAACGCGGACCTCCCCATCTATCTCAACGGCGCCCTCGTCCCGCGCGCCGAGGCCAAGGTTTCGGTGTTCGACGCCGGCTTCGTGCTGGGCGACGGCGTTTGGGAGGGGATCCGCCTGCACAAGGGCGGACTGGTGTTCCTGAAGGCGCACCTCGACCGGCTCTACTGGGGCTTGGCGAAGATCGAGCTGGACCTGGGCCTGACGCCGGACCAGCTCACCGCCGAGATCTGGAAGCTGCTGAACGCCAACCGGATGGAGCACGGCGCCCACCTGCGACTGATGGTGACGCGCGGGGAGAAGAAGGCGGTCAATCAGGATCCGCGCAACTGGCTGGGCAAGCCCACCCTGGTGATCACCGCCGAGTACAAGGAGCCGTCGCCGCAGATCGTGACCAAGGGGCTGTCGCTGGCCACCTCGGAAATCCGCTGCACGCCGGCCGAGATGTTCGACATGCGGCTGAACTCGCACTCGCGCCTGGCGCTGATCACCGCCCTGCTGGACGCCATCAAGGTGGGCGCAGACGAGGCGGTGATGCTGGATCCCGGCGGCCATGTGTCGAGCTGCAACGCCACCAACCTCTTCTGGGTGAAGGACGGCAAGGTGCGCACCTCGACCGGCCAGTTCTGTTTCAACGGGGTGACCCGCGCCAACGTCATCGACCTCTGCCACCACAACGGCGTCCCCATAGCGCTCGGCCACTTCCCGCTGTCGGATCTGCATGGCGCCGACGAGGCCTTCGTCACCGGCACCTTCGGCGGGTTGACGCCGGTGCGGGAGGTGGACGGCCACGTGCTGCCCGCCGCGCTGCCGGGCCCGGTGACCCAGCGGCTGCGGGCGCTCTATGAGGCGCTGAAGGACGCCGACGCCGCCGCGCACGGGGGAGCCGCCGCGTGACCGTCCGCATCGCCATGTGGTCGGGGCCGCGCAACATCTCCACGGCCATGATGCGGTCGTTCGAAAACCGTCCGGACTGCGAAGTGGTCGACGAGCCGTTCTACGCGGCCTATCTGGCCCGAACCGGCCTCGACCATCCCATGCGCGACGAGGTCCTGGCGTCCCAGCCGACGGACTGGCGGGTGGTCGCCGAGACCCTGGTGGCCGACGAACCGGCGCCGGTCTTCTACCAGAAGCACATGACCCACCACATGCTGCCGGGTTTCGACCTGGATTGGACAGGCGCGTGCCGCAACGCCTTCCTGATCCGCGACCCGGCGCAGGTTTTGGCCTCCTACGTGAAGAAGCGGGCCGAGGTGAGCCTCGACGACATCGGCGTGGTGCGGCAGCGCGAACTGTTCGACCGCGAGGCCGATCGGTTGGGCCGCGCGCCGCCGGTGGTGGAAGGCGCCGATGTCTTGGCCGACCCGCGCGGGACCTTGAGCGCGCTTTGCGGCGCTCTGGGCGTGCTATTCCGTGAGGAGATGCTGAGCTGGCCGGCCGGGCGGCGCGACAGCGACGGCGTCTGGGCCCCGGCCTGGTATGAGGCGGTGGAGCGCTCCACGGGCTTCGCCGCGCCGGAGCGGCCGGCGGAGACATTGCTGCCCGACGACCTTCGCCGCATCGCCGACGCGGCGCGGCCACACTACGAAGCGCTGGCCGTCCATCGCCTAAGAGCCTGAAGCGAAAGAAGCCGCCCGAGGGCGGCTTCTCCGGTCGCAATCTGCGAGGGGGCTATGGGCGTCAGACCAGCTTCTTCTTGTAGAGGTCGGAGAGTTCCTTCCACGCCCGCTCGGCGCCGGCCTCGTTGTAGACGGCGCTGCCCTTGACGCACCAACCGTGGTTGCAGCCGTCGTAGACCTCGACGCGCGCCGTCTTGCCGGCGTCGGCGAAGGCCTTCTTCAGCACGTCCTTGTCGGTGGGCGAGCGCTGGTCGTCGTTGGCGGCGACGGCCGAATAGATCTCGGCCTTCATCTTCGGGATCAGCAGGTGCGGGCTGTTCGGCGTGGCGTTCACCAGGCCGCCGCCATGGCAGGTGATCCCCGCGGCGATGCGGTCCGGCAGGATCGCGGCGGTGCGGTACACCAAGGGCCCACCCATGCAGTAGCCCTGGGTTCCCGCCTTCTTCTTGGTGTCCACCTGCGGCAGCTTGTCGAGGAAGGCGAAGAAGGCGGGCGCATCGCCCTCCACCGCGCCGGGCGCGCCGATGGTGGCGGCCATGGGCATCAACTGGGCGCGCTGGTCCGGCTTGGAGAAGTCGAGGTTGACGGTCTCGGTCGCCTTGGCCTTGCGATAGAAGGGGTTGGGCACCAGGACCACATAGCCCTGGGCGGCGAGGCGCCGGCCCATGTCGCGGAACACCGGGCGCAGGCCCATGATGTCGGTCCAGATCAGGACGGCGGGCCACTTGCCCTTGCCCTTCGGCGTGAACAGGGCCGCGTCGCACGTGCCGTCCGGCGTCTTGATGTCGACGTCCTTCTCATCAACCGTGGCCTGGGCGTGGGCCATGGTCGCGGCCAGGCTGGCGGCCGCCGCCGCGGAGAGGCCGAAGGCCCGGCGGGACAGCGGGACCTCAGGTACCCGGAGCGTGCCTTCGAACTGATGGATTTCGTCGTCGCACATGGTGCTGCCTCCCTGGCCTTCGTCTTCGAGTGCGAAGGGTCGGCGCCAATGTTACGGCGTTATTTCCGTCAGGGAAGCGAAGAGCGCGGCCGCGCCCGGCCGATCACGAGGCGTGCGGTCGCGCGCCGGCCTTGGACAGCCGCAGAAGGTCGGCCAGCCGCTCGTCGCGCGAGCGTCCGTCGCGGGAGCCCGCCGCCTGGGCTACCGTCGGGCGGGCCGACGACCTAGGCGACTTGCGCGTCAGGATCTTCACGGGCGTCCCCCATGGCGTCGTCATCGGAGCCGTCGCCGCCCCTGATGACATCCTCGAGGCCCTGCTCGCGGACCTTGCGGTAGAGGGTCGAGCGGCCGATGCCGAGGCGGCGCGCCACCTCGCTCATGTGGCCGGCGTAGATCTCGATGGCGAGCTGGATCAGGTCGCGCTCGATCTCCTCCAGCGTGCGCAGATGGCCGCGCTCGTCGAGGATGCGCACCGGCACGGCGGTCGGCAGCTCGGGCAGGCCCACCAGCGATGCGGCGGCGGGCGCGGACACGGCCGGCGAAGGCTCGGCCGCCGGGGTCGGCGGCGCGACGCCGCTGATCGCCGGGAAATCGTGCGGCTGCAGATAGGGCGCGTCGGCCAGGACGATGGCGCGATAGACCGCGTTTTCGAGCTGGCGCACGTTACCGGGCCAGTCGAAAGCCCCCAGGCACGCCAGGGTTTCCGGCGTCGCGCCGGCCACGGCCTTGCCCTCTTCCACGTTGAAGCGGCGGACGAAGGCCTCGACCAGGGACGGGATGTCCTCCTTGCGCTCGCGCAGCGCCGGGGCCTCGATCGGGAAGACGTTCAGGCGATAGAACAGGTCCTCGCGGAAACGGCCTTCCTTTACGGCGACCGACAGGTCGCGGTTGGTGGCCGAGACGATGCGCACGTCGACCTTGATCGGGCGCTTGCCGCCCACGGGGTCGATCTCGCTCTCCTGCAGGGCGCGCAGCAGCTTGACCTGGATGTCGAGGGGCAGCTCGCCGACCTCGTCGAGGAACAGGGTGCCGCCGTTGGCTTCCTGGAACTTGCCCAGGTGCTTGTCGGTGGCGCCGGTGAAGCTGCCCTTCTCGTGGCCGAACAGGATCGACTCCACGAGGTTCTCGGGGATGGCGCCGCAGTTGACGGCGACGAAGGGCTTGCCGGCGCGGTCGGACGAGCCGTGCACCGCGCGGGCGATCACTTCCTTGCCGACGCCGCTTTCGCCGGTGATCAGGATCGGGATGGCCGACTTGGCGGCGCGTTCGCCCAGGCGCTTGACCATGGTCATGGCTGGCGACGAGCCGATCAGGTCGGAGAAGCCGGTGCGGCCCGAGGCGTGCTTCTTCAGCCGGTCGACTTCGCCCTTGAGGTCGCCCATGGAGAGCGCGTTGCGGATGGAGACGATGATCCGCTCCGGCGCGGCGGGCTTCACCAGGAAGTCCATGGCGCCGGCCTGCATGGCGCCCACGATGGTGTCGACGCCGCCCGTGGCGGTGACCACGATCACCGGCTGGTTGAAGCCGCGCGCGCGCATCTCCACCAGGGCGTCGCGTCCGGAGATGCCGGGCATGACCATGTCCAGCAGGATGACGTCGGCGGCCGCGCCGGACGTCAGATGGCTGATCGCCGCGTCGCCGCTCTCGGCGTGCGCGACCGCAAAGCCTTCACGTTCCAGGACTGCCTGGATCAGTCGACGTTGTGTCGGATCGTCGTCGACGACGAGGACCGTTTTAGCCATTTGACACCCAACCCAAACCGGCCTGCGCCTCTTGGACGAAGGCTCCTGTTGTCACGAATTGATACAGGGCAGGCGTAAAGGACGGGTTTCGGAGACCTGAGTCAGGCGTTAACGGCCGCCCGGATCCGCGGCGGGCTGGTCGGGCACGATGGCGTGGCCGGTGGTGGCGTCGACCAGCTGGTAGACGACCTGGTCGCGCGGCATCTGCGCGCCAAGGCGCTCGCCGACGGGCGGCGTGCGCTCGACAGCCGCGACAGGCTGCAGCCGGGCCGCGGGCTCGGCCACCCGCGCGCTGGCCTCGACGCCCTGGGCTTCGACGCTGGGCGCCTGGACGGTGGCGAGCGGGACCTCGACGGGCGTCGCGGCTACGGGGGCGGTCGGGCTTGCGCTCACGACGCGCACGTCGCCGCCGGCGCAATGGTTCTGGGCCTTCAGCCCATGCAGGAAGCCGCGCCGGGCATAGCCGGCGCTGGCGGCGGCCTGCAGTTCGCGATCCTTGCTGTCGGCGCCGGTGAGGAAACGGACCACGCCATGATAGGGGATCATGCCGCGGACATAGCCGGCCGCGCGATCGGCGATGGACCGGTCGGTCTTCAGCTTGTCCACCTCGGGACCCATCACCGCATCCAGCTGCGCCATCTCCTGATCGATGGAGGCGCAGATCGGTTCGGCGGGCATGCGATAGGGGTCCGCGCGATCCTGCTGCAGGATCTGGGGGATGTGCGCGCCGGTGAGGCCCAGGCCCGATTGGGAGCCGGGCTTCAGCTGCGCCTGGGCCGCGCCGGCCAGGCTCAAGCCAAGGCTAAGGCCGGTCGCGATCAGAACGCCGCGATAGACACTCCCGGGCTGCAACCTCTTCGACATCGGACCCGCCTCTCCTCGCGGCGCGCCAAGCACTGACGACGGCTAAATCCTCAGGACGCCTCAAGGTTCATGGGTCGGAACCCCAGGCGCACGACGGCGCGCCGCCGGCGACGGGCGCTCCGGCGTCGCTGCCGAGAGCTGAATCGTGGGGCGTCAGCCGCTTTTGGCGGACTTGGCGCGGCCCTTCTTGGCGGGCTTCGGGGGCGGATCGGCGGGCGTCGGATCGGCGGCGGCCTGGGCGGCGGCGCCGCATTTCAGGTTGATCTCCATGCCGCGCAGGAAGCCCCGGCGCGCATAGCCCGCCAGGATCGCCTCATGCATGTCCTTGTCCTTCTTGTTCGCCCCCGTGACGAAGCGGACGACGCCGCTGTAGGGTACGAAGCCCTTGGCCGCCTCGACGCCGCGCTGGGTCAGGGTCTGCTCGGGCGCCGCGACGCCTGAATCGAGATCGGGGCCGAGCAGGTTCGAGAGCTGCAGGATCTCTGCCGGGATGGTGTCGCAGGCCGGCGCGACGGGCGCCTTGTAGGGATCGGCCTTCACCAGGGCCAGCATCGGCGGGACGTCGGCGCCTGTCAGGCCGAGGTTCGTGCCGAGGTTACTCACGTTGTTGTTGCCGTTGCTCGCCTGCGCCCAGACTGGCCCGGTCGCCAATCCCAAGCTTGCTCCGAACACGGCCGAAATAGCCAGTACGCGCCTCTTCAAGGTCGCCCCCGATCTTAATCCCCCGTTTACCATTTACCACGGCTTGGCCTTAAGCGCCTCCCCCTGCGGCATCTTGATACGTTCCTGTCACGAACCGCCGCCATTCTGGGCGAATGCAAGCAAAGAGACTCCTCGCCGCGGGCGCGATGGCCGCGGCGTTTCTGTGTGGGCTTTTGGCCTCGGCCACGCCAAGCGCGGCGGCGCCGCGAAACATCGTCATCTTCGTCGCTGACGGGCTGCGCTCGCACAGCGTCACCCCGGAGACCGCGCCGGCGCTGGCGGCGGTGCGCGCCGAGGGCGTGGACTTCGCCAACAGCCACTCGCTCTATCCAACGATCACCACGCCCAATTCCTCCGCGATCGCCACCGGCCACCTGCTGGGCGACACCGGGGATTTCGGCAACACCATCTATGTGGGCGAACCCCTGCCCGCGCCCTATGGCTCGTCGCTTGCCGCCATCGAGGACGACGACCTGCAGCTGCTGTTGAACCAGCGGTTCGGCGGCAACTACCTGGGCGAGACCACCCTGCTGGCGGCCGCGCGGGCCAAGGGCTATGCGGTCGCCGCCGTCGGCAAACATGGGCCGACGGCGATCCAGGACGTCACCTCGCGCGACGGCAAGGGCGTGATCGAGCTGGACGACGACACCGGCGGCCGCGACGGCGGTCACGGCATTCCGCTCGACGCCCAGGTGGCCGCGGCGATCAAGGCCGCTGGCCTCGAGCCCCTGCCGCCGGACCGCGGGCTGAACGGCGGCTCCGGCGCCTACAACATGGCCGGGACCCTGGTCGCCAATGTCGAGCAGCAGGCCTGGTTCGCGGGCGTGGCGACCAAGGTGCTGCTGCCGCGGTTCAAGGCCGAGGCCAAGCCCTTCATCCTGGTCTTCTGGTCGCGCGACCCGGACGGCACCCAGCACGGCCAGGGCGACAGCCTGAACGCGCTCTCGCCCGGCATCAACGGCCCGACCTCGAAGGCGGCGATCCACAACGCCTCCGACGACCTGCAGAAAATCCGTGACGCCCTGCAGGCCCTGGGCCTGGCGGACAACACCGACATCGTGGTCACCGCCGACCATGGCTTCTCGACCATGTCGCGCGAGGCGCCTTCCAGCCCCGCCGCGAAGTTCGCCTACCGCGACGTGAAGCCGGGCTTCCTGCCGCAAGGCTTCCTGGACATCGACATGTCCATCGGCCTGGGCCTGAAGCTGCACGACTCGACGGGATCGGAGGTCGTTCCGAAGGACGGCTTCTATCCGAAGCGCGGCTCGCTGTTGGGCGCGGACCCGGCGCACCCGCAGATCGTCATCGCCCCCAACGGCGGCGCCGACCTGATCTATCTGCCGGGCCCCGACGCCAGGGCGCTGGCGCCCAGGGTGGTCGAGTTCCTGACCCGGCAGGAGTATGTCGGCGCGATCTTCGTCAACGATGACCTTGGCCAGATTCCGGGGGCCCTGCCGATGAGCCGGATCGGCCATATGGGCGCGGCGCGTACGCCCCGACCCTCGATCATGATCTCGTTCAAGAGCTGGTCCACCGGCTGCGACGACCCGGAGATGTGCGGCGTGGAGATCGCCGACTCGAGCCAGCAGCAGGGGCAGGGCATCCACGGCTCCTTCGGGCGTCAGGACACCCACAACTTCATGGCCGCCATCGGTCCGGACTTCAAACGCGGCTTCAAGGATCCGGCGCCGGTCTCCAACGCCGACTGGGCCAACACCATCGCCCAGATCATCGGCGTCCAGCTGTCCGACAACGGCAAGCTGCGCGGCCGGGTGATGGCCGAGGCGCTGATCGAAGGCGCGCCCACGCCGGAGTTCAAGGCGTTCACTGTCCGCTCGGAACCCGCAGCCAACGGCTTCGTGACGGTGCTCAACGCTCAGGAAGCGGCTGGCGAGACCTATTTCGACGCCGCGGGCATGCCGGGCCGCACCCTGGGTCTGAAGCCCTGACCGAGCGCTAGATGGCGGTGTGCGGCCGCCGGCCAGGCCGCGCCTGATCGCCGATGCGCCAGCCCATGGGACAGGCGCCGATGTGGCGGTAACGGCGGATCTGGCGCACGGACTGCGGCGGCGGCGGATCGATGGCGCCGAAGTAGGTCTGCTCGGTGAGCGAGAAGTTCACCAGAAAGTCCTGCTGCAGGTCGCCGACCGTGACCGAGCTCTCGGTGAAGGACCGGCCGTGCAGCGTGCAGCGCAGCCGCCAGCCATTGGGCTTCACGCGTGGCGAGGTGGCGTCGACGCAGGGATGGCCGTTGATCTCGGCCCGGGCCCGGGCGAAGCCCTCGCGCATCGCGCCGTCGGCGCAGACGAACACCGCGCCCTTGACCTTGCCGCCGTCGCCCAGGACCTGCGCGAGCCATAGCTGCGGCGGGTCCAGCGCCTTCTGTCGGGCGATCAGTTCGTCGGAGGTCGAGGGCGCCGCCTGGCAGGCCGCGAGGCCGACGATCAGGCCCGCGGCGCCGCTCGCCGCCTGCAGCCAGCGCCGTTGGAGGGGGCGCACGGCTTGCCGGTCCTAGAGCCGGATCTGCGGGACGATGATCGCCTGCATGTGCTTCGCCTCCACCGGCGGGGCCGGGTCGGGCGCGGCGCCGACGGCCAGGGCGGACGGCTGGGCGCGCCAGGCGCCGTAGGCGGCGATCGCCAGGGCGACGAGGAGCGCGATGGCCCCGTGGTCCTGGCGCTTGAAGTCGGGCGCCGGCTGGCGCAGCGCCTGGATGCGTTGCTCCAGCGGATGGCTGGCGGAGCCCGCCAGCCAGTGGCAGCCGAGCGGCGCGGCCACGCCGCCGAGCTGGGTTTTCAGCAGGGTCTCGGCATAGCGGCGGCGCTGGCCGGACCGATGCGCCAGCACCTGGGCGTCGCAGGCCAGCTCCTGGTCCAGCCGCGCCACGCGGGCCGCCAGGTGGACCATGGGGTTGAACCAGAAGACACACTGGGCGAGCGCGATCAGGCCGTTGGTCAGCGGGTCGCCGCGGTCGATGTGGGTGCGCTCGTGGGCGCGGATCAGGGTCCGCTCCTCCGCGGTGAACTGGGCCTCGGCGTCGGCGGGCATGATCACCCGCGGCGCCACCACGCCGGCGACGGCGGGGCCGGCCAGGCCGCGCTTGGCCAGCGCCAGGAACCGCATCTGGCAGGCCGCCAGGATCAGCATGGCCACCACGAAGCCCAGTAGCCACAGCAGCAGCAGCTTGCCGGCCGGCGCATGGGCGAGGCCCTGGCTCGCCGCCCAGATCGGGTCGAAGTGCGGCCCGACGCCGGGCGGCACGATGCGCGTGGCCTCGGCGGGCGGCACGAGGGCCGCGAGGGCGGCGATCGGCACGCCGATCCACAGACGATAGGCCACCTCGGCGCCGAAGCGTTCGCGGATCGGGCCGCGGGCGAGCAGGACCGCGAGCGTCGCCGCGGCGGCGGCCAGGTTGAAGTGGGTGAGGACGATCAGAACCTCATTCGCCATCGTCGAGCTCCGCGATGAGCCTTTTCAGCCGCGCGACCTCGCCGGTGGAGAGGTTGCGGTGCTTGGCGTAGTGGGCGACCAGCGGCGCCAGCTCGCCGCCGAACAGCCGGTCCAGCAGGCCCTGGCTCTCGCCCTGCACATAGTCCTCGCGGGTGACCAGGGCGCGGTAGCGGGTGCGGCCCTCCTGGCGTTCGGACACCAGGGCCTTCTTCTTCAGCAGGCGGTTGATCAGGGTCTTCACGGTGGCCTCACCCCAGCCCTGGGGCGCGCCGACCTCGGCCACGATCTCGTCGGCGGCGAGCGGGCCCTTGCCCCACACCGCCTCCATCACCTGGCTTTCCGCCGCCGAGATCCGCGCCATGGTTCTTACATCCGTGATTTTCAGCCCACGGTTACACCCGTAAAATCACGCGTCAAGCGCGCTTCACCGCAGATTGAAGACGGCCTCGTCCCCACGCGGCGATCCAAACCCTCCCAGGGTGACGCTGGGGAGCGCTTGCCCGCGCCTTTAGACCTTGCATAGTGCCGTCAAGGCCGAGCTAGACGGCCCTATAAGCAATAAGGACTGCGGGAGAAGGCGCTCATGAGGATCATCAAGCTCGGGCTGGCTCTCGCGCTGGCTGCTACGGTCGCGGCTTGCCAGAAGCCGGTCGCCCAGGTGGACGGGGCCCGCATCGCCGCCGCCGACCGGGACACCAACACCGAGTGGGTTTCCTACGGCAAGGGCTACTCCGAGCAGCGGTTCTCCCCGCTCGACAAGGTCAACACCACCAATGTCGGGCAGCTGGGCCTGGCCTGGTACGCCCAGTTCGACACCGACCGCGGCCAGGAGGCGACGCCGCTGATGGTGGACGGCGTGCTCTACACGACCACCGCCTGGTCCAAGGTCTACGCCTTCGACGCGGCCACCGGGAAACAGCTCTGGGCCTACGATCCCAAGGTCGACGGCTCCAAGGGTTTCGACGCCTGCTGCGACGTCGTGAACCGCGGCGTCGCGGTGTGGAAGGGCAAGGTCTACGTCGGCACCATGGATGCGCGGCTGATCGCGCTCGACGCCAAGGACGGCCACGTCGTCTGGCAGCAGCAGGTCGGCGACCCGAAGAAGCCGTTCACCATCACCCAGGCTCCGCGGGTGGTGAAGGACAAGGTGCTGATCGGCGAAAGCGGCGCCGAGTACGGCGTGCGCGGCTTCCTCAGCGCCTACGACGCGGCGACCGGCAAGAAGCTCTGGCGCTTCTATACCCTGCCCAATCCGACCGGCGCGCCCGATGGCGAACCCTCCGACAAGGTGCTGAAGGAAAAGGCCATGGCCACCTGGCCCGACGGCGGGTGGAAGCAGGTGGGCGGCGGCGGCACCGTCTGGGACGCGATCGTCTACGACCCCGAGCTCAACCTGATCTACTTTGGCGTCGATAACGGCACGCCCTGGGACCAGGAGAAGCGGTCCGGCGGCAAGGGCGACAACCTCTTCCTGTCGTCGATCGTGGCGATCAACGCCGACACCGGCGAATACGTTTGGCACTACCAGGTGAACCCCGGCGAGAGTTGGGACTATTCGGCCGTGCAGCCGATGATCCTGGCCACGCTGAAGATCGATGGTCAGGACAAGAAGGTCCTGATGCAGGCTCCGAAGAACGGCTTCTTCTACGTGCTGGACCGCGCCACGGGTAAGCTGCTGTCAGCCAAGAACTATGTCCCGGTGACCTGGGCCAAGAGCATCGACATCGCGACCGGCCGGCCGGTGGAGAACCCCGAAGCCCGCTACAAGGACGGCAGCGTCGACCTGCAGCAGCCGGGCCCGCTGGGCGGCCACAACTGGCACCCGATGTCGTTCAGCCCGAAAACCGGCCTGGTCTACATCCCGGCCCAGTCGGACCCCTTCGCCTACCAGGGCGCCAAGACCTTCGGCTACAAGGCCGGCGCCTGGAACCTGGGCATCAACACGCTCACCAACGCCGCCCCGATGACGCCCGAGCAGGCCAAGGCCACCGCGGCGTCCTACAAGGGCTACCTCGTCGCCTGGGACCCGGTGAACCAGAAGGCGGTCTGGAGCGTCGAGCACCCCTATTTCTGGAACGCAGGCGTGCTGTCGACCGGCGGCGGCCTGGTCTTCCAGGGCGCGGCCGAGGGGCAGTTCTACGCCTATGACGCCACCAGCGGGAAACAGCTCTGGTCCTACCAGACCGGCAACGGGGTGATCGCCGCGCCGATGACCTATGAGCTGAAGGGCGAGCAGTATGTGGCCCTGATGGTGGGCGCGGGCGGCGGCGGCCAGATCTCGGCGCCGGCCTTCATGCCGACCCGGCCGCGGCTGCCCGGCCGCCTGCTGGTCTTCAAGATCGGCGGGACCGCCAAGGCCAAGGACTTCGTCCTGCCGGCGCAGCCGACCATCGACCTGACCAAGGTCTCGACCACCGGCGACAAGAGCCACGGCTATGCGGTGTTCAACGAGAACTGCGGCGTCTGCCACGGCACCAACGCCACCGGTTCCTGGCTGCCCGACCTGAAGCGCTCGCCGATGATCACCACGCCGGACGACTTCAACTCCGTGGTCATCCAGGGGGTGCGCGCCCACAACGGCATGGTCAGCTTCAAGCGCTTCCTGTCGGGCCAGGACGTGGAGGACGTGCGCGCCTTCCTGATCAGCCAGGGCAAGGGCGAACCCCTGCCGCCGCCGCCCGCCGCGTCCGCGACCGGAAAATAGCGGCTAGCGGAGCACGGCCGCGAACTGCTCGGCGATCCAGTCGGCCTGGTCGTCGGTGAGGATCAGCGGCGGGGCGATTCGGATCGTGTGTTCGTGGGTCTCCTTGGCCAGGAGACCCCGAGCCTGCAGCGCCTCGCAGACCCGGCGCGCGCCGCCGGCTTCGGCGTGCAGTTCGACAGCGATCATCAGGCCGCGGCCGCGCACCGCCTTGACGCTGTCCGCGCGGATCGACGCCAACGACCCCTGCAGCCGCGCGCCGACCCGGGCGGCGTTCTCGACCATGCCCTCCTCGGTCAGCACCTTCAGCGCCGCGCGCGCCACGGCGCAGGCCAGCGGGTTGCCGCCGAAGGTCGAGCCATGCTCGCCCGGGTGCAGCACGCCCATCACCTCGCTGTTCGAGAGCACGGCCGAGACCGGATAGAAGCCGCCCGACAGCGCCTTGCCGATCAGGGTCAGGTCCGCCTCGATCCCCTCGTGCTCCTCGGCCAGCAGCCTGCCGGTGCGGCCGAGGCCGGTCTGGATCTCGTCCAGGATCAGGATGGCGTTCTTCTCGGTGCAGAGCTCGCGGACCCGCTTCAGATAGCCGGCCGGCGGGATGATGACGCCGGCCTCGCCCTGGATCGGCTCCAGCAGCACGGCCACGGTGTTCGGCCCGATGGCCGCCTCCAGGGCCGCCGCGTCGCCGTAGGGCGCGGTGCGGAAGCCGGGCGCGAAGGGGCCAAAGTGGCCCCGTGAGACCGGGTCGGTGGAGAAGCCCACGATGGCCACGGTGCGGCCGTGGAAGTTGTCGGCGGCGACCACAATCTCGGCCTGGCCGTCCGGAACCCCCTTGACCTCATAGCCCCATTTGCGGGCGATCTTGATCGCGCTCTCCACCGCCTCCGCGCCGGAGTTCATGGGCAGCACCTTGTGGCTTCCAGTGAGCGCGCAGAGCTCCTCGTAGAAGGGCGCCAACTGATCGTTGCGGAAGGCGCGCGAGGTCAGGGTCAGCCGCGACGCCTGCTCCACCATGGCGGCGAGGATCTTCGGGTGGCAGTGGCCCTGGTTGACCGCCGAATAGGCCGACAGACAATCGAGGTAGCGATGGCCGTCCACGTCCCAGACGTGAACGCCCTCGCCGCGGGTCAGCACGACGTCCAGCGGCTTGTAGTTCTTGGCGCCGTAAAGGCTTTCCAGGGCGATCAGGTCGGCGGAAAGGCTGCGGTTGAGCGCGATGTCGTTCATGGCGGGCTCCCTATTCGGCGGCGAGGATGCTGGCTTGCGGCGCGCTGGCGCGATCGAGGCGCAGGGTCATGCAGTAGGCGGCCCCGCCGGAGCGGATGAACGGCGCGAGGTCCACCTCGGTCAGGCGGTAGCCATGGGCGGCCAGCTTGCCCCGCAGGCTCTCCGGCGGACGCGCCATGACCACGTGGCGGTCCAGGTTGACGGCGTTGACGCAGAGCGCGGCCGCCTCCTCCTCGCTGGCCTCGATGCGGTCGGCCGGCGCCACCTGCGCGTGGATGGTGGCCAGCGCCTCGGCGGTGAAGCCGGCGGGGTAGTAGAGGACCTGGCCGCCCGACAGCGGGCAGAAGCAGGTGTCGAGGTGATAGAAGCGGTCGGACGCCAGCTGCAGGCCCACCACCGGCTTGTCGAAGGTCCGACGGATCACGCCCACCGAAGCGCGGTCGGATCGCGGCCCGAAGCCCACCCAGAAGTGGCCGCGCCCGATGTCCCAGATCGCGTCGCCGGCGCCTTCCTGCAGCATGCCCTCCGGCAGGTCGACGATCTCCTCCACGAGACCGCGCGCCTTCAGCCGCGTGAACACCGCGCGGAACATCGCCTCCTCGCCCTGCCGTTCGGGGTAACGGAAGCGGGCCAGCAGCACGCGGCCGTCCAGCACCACCGCGGCGTTAGCCGGGAAGACCAGGTCCGGCAGGCCACGTACGGCCTCGATGGTCTCGACCGCGGCGCCCAGGCCGACGAGAGCCCTGCGCAGCGCGGCGGAGCCCGCCGCGGCCGCGACGCCGTGTTCGGCCGTCCATGCGCCCGGGTCCATCCACGGATTGATCCGATAGCTCACGTCGAAGGCCGACGGATCGGTCATCAGGAAGTGAGGGCGAGGGTGCATGCCAGTCCTCCGAAGGCGAGCGAGGGCCCCCAGGGTGGCGCGCGGTGCTGTTAGCGAAAAGATTGCAGGGTGCTACGTATCGCCGATCAGATTGACGTTTTGCGTAGTATGGATGGCGATATGCTCGACGACCTCGACCGCAAGCTTCTCACCCTGCTGCGCAACGATTCGCGAGAGCCGGTCGCCGCGCTCGCCGCCCGGCTGAAGGTTTCGCGGGGCACGGTGCAGAACCGCATCCGCCGGATGCAGGCCGACGGGACCATCCAGGCGTTCACGGTCCGCACCCGGCCCGAAATGGAGGCCGCCCGGGTCCGCGCCATCATGTGCATCGAGGTGGA
>JAFEDM010000481.1 GCA_018241625.1 Pseudomonadota bacterium
GTCCACGTGCATGTCGAAGCCGGCGGCGAAGCTCGCGCCGGCGCCGGACACGGCCACGTCAGTGAAGGCGGTGCCCGAGGGGAAGTTCGTCGTCAGCGCGCTCGGACGCATAGCGCCGCGGGCGTTCTGCACGGTTGCCGACCATCCCGAGCCGAACGCGTTGATCGCCGCGGCGAGGGCGGTGATCGTCGCGTTGTTGTCGCTGGCGTAGAAGCCGAGCGGAATGGACGTCACCTCGGACCCATTCACCCGCAGGTGCAGATGTCCGTTGGGCGCGTCGGCGGCATCCTTGCTCACCGTCGCCCCGGCCGGTCCGGCAATCTTCAGGCTGCCGATCGGCGTGCCCTGGTAGTTCGCGATGAAGCCCGAGATGTCGTAGCTGTTGACGTAGGTCCCGACCACGCAGTGCGTGCCGCTGACATAGTCGTCGAGATATTGATTGGAGGCGACGCGCTGCACATAGCGCTGCCCGCCGAGCGCGCCCTGGTGGGAGACGTGCTCGGTCGTCACGTCGTCCCAGTAGTTGGCGCCCGTGCCCCCATAGCCGGGGTGCTGTCCGCCGTTCCAGTAGTAGCTGAACAGCGTCCCGATCGAGTTGGTGAACTTGCAGCCGTTGAACCAGGACGGCTTGGACGTGAAGGCGATCAGCGCCCAGTTCTTCTGGTCGAACACGATGCCGGAGCCGCGGAACTCGCAGCCATCCCAGCCCGGCGTCCAGTTCCAACTGGCCGTGTTCGTGGGGCTGAACGACGCCGAGCGGCCCAGCGTCGCGGTGACGCCGGATTTAGCCACGAAGGTCGCGAAACCCTTGCCGCCGCCGTAGTTCGAGGCGGCGCTGTTCAGCTCGTAAAAGCCGGTCGAGACGAACTGGAAGAGCGGGGCTTCTGCCGGCGCGCCGCTATTGATCGTCTTTGCCGCGGCGACGGCGGCATCCACCGTCGCGTAGGTCCCGCCGGCGCCGATGGTGAGGGTGAAGTCGTTCGCCGTGGTGCGCGGATAGACGCGCATCGGGTAGTTGCCGTCGAAGCCGCTGACCGCGTCGTAGCCGATCACCCGGCTCTGCATGGCAGGGTTATTCGGCACCGCTGTCGCGAAGATCCGCACTTCGCCCGTGGCGCTGATGATCTTGAAGGCCGAAGCGTTCAGCGCGATCCAGTAGCCGTAACGGCTCCGCGACTTACCGTTGGCGTCGGTGTCCGTGTAGATCGAGGGCGAGGTGACGGTCTGGACTTGGCCTTCGACCCAGAAGTCCACCTGCTTCACACCGCCGTTGGCGTCGGCGTCCACGCCGATGATGACGTTGTCGACCATGCGCAGATCGGAGGGCACGAGCCACAGAATGGCCGGTTTGGCGCTCGTGCGCGTCGGATTCGTCGGCGGCGCGCCGCCGGAGAGCGCCTGGCCGTTCCAGCGGGACCCGGGACCGACCACCGGAATCGAGGTGGTGGTGGTGGATTGTGCGGCCTGCGTACTCGCCTGGGCTTGAGCCAGGGCCGCGGCGCGCGCGGCGCACCCTTCGAGCCCGCCGGCGAGCGGCAGCAGCGACAGACCGCCAAGGAGACCCCGACGCGAAATCATAGAACTTCCCTTTCGGCCCGCCGCCCTGACGGACCCCTTCGACCGCACACGCCGTCCAAGCGCTCACAAACGCCCGCACGCCACTCAACTGGACGAAGCAACTCTCCGGATCTGGCCGTCCTGGTCTCGCCTCGGACTTTGTTGAATCCGCGGCCCGACACCGCAGTCCATCCGTTAGGCGCAGGAAGGCCGTCAAAGAGATGACGCGCCCCACCACGATCCGGCTAACTGATGTACCCGTGATCGCCTGAAAACCCTAAACCTTTTGAGTTAAGCCAACGTTTGCGACTCCGGCTTTGCCGCTGCGCCGCAGCCTTTTTGAATACGGCGGCTTGTCTCATGTGGCTTCACGCCGCTGACGCGGGCGCGGCCTGTGGTATGAGCGGCTCCCCTGAAGCGGCCGGCGAGGCGATGGAAGAGTTCCTGAGACAGTACGGGCCGATCGGGATCTTCCTGGGCGCAGGGTTCGAAGGGCAGACGGCGCTGATCGTCGGCGGCCTTCTGGCGCGCCAGCACATCCTGAACCTGTGGGTGGTGCTGGCCTGCGCCACCGCGGGATCCGGCCTGGTGGATCACCTGCTGTTCGTGGCGGGCCGGCGGTTTCGCACCCACCGCTGGGTGGTGCGGGCGACGCAACAGGCGGCCTTCGCCCGGGCGCTCCGGTTCATCGAGCGCTATCCGATCGGATACATCCTGGCCTTCCGCTTCATCTTCGGCCTGCGGGTCGCCAGCCCGATCGCGGTCGGGGTGTCGAAGATCCCCACCTGGCGGTTCACGGTGCTCAACATCGCGGGCGCGGTGATCTGGGCCACGGCCTTCACCCTCTCGGGCTTCGTCTTCGGCGAGGCGGTGCACAACCTGCTGGGCCATGGCCACCATGCCGGGCGCTGGACCCTGGTCGCGGCGGGCGGCGTTGTGCTGGTGGTGATCCTGATCGCCGGGGTTCGCTACCTGTTGCGTCGGCGCAAGCCCGCGACAGAAACGCCGCCGAAGCTCACCTGAGCTGCGAGGTCCGTTGCGGCGGGGCGAGGCGCAGCGTAGCCCTTGACGAACGATGGCTGATTTCCGTCCTTCCAGACGCTCTCTGTTCGCCGCCACGGCGGGGCTCGCGGCCGGCGTCGGCGGCTTTGCCGGGGCCGCGAAGCCGGCGGCGGCCCAGCCGCTGCGCTGGCCCGACGGCAAGCGGGCGGCGGTCAGCCTGACCTACGACGACGGCCTGAACAGCCAGCTCGACAACGCCGTCCCGGAACTCAATCGCTATGGCTGGAAGGCCACCTTCTTCCTGACGGAAGCCAACGCCCATTGGCGGCTGGCCGATTGGGAAGCGCTGGCGCGCGCCGGCAACGAGGTGGCCAATCACACCATGACCCATCCCTGCGCCCTGGCGCACTGGTCGGCCGACCAGTTCGCGCGCTCGGAGCTCGGGCCGATGGACGGCTATCTGGACGCCAACTTCGGCCCCGACCGGGCGAAGACCTTCGCCTACCCCTGCGGCTATCTGGGCCTGGGGCAGGGCGACCGTCGGCGGCGCTTCGCGCGCTACCGGCGGGTGCTGGAACGCGATGGCGTGGTGGCCGCCCGCACGACCGCCGGCGGCCCGAACCGGCCGGCCGACGTGGTGGCCGACCGCCTGCGGCTGCACGCCTTCGAGCCAGCCGACGACAGTGACGTGGTGGGGCCGGCGCTGCGCTACCTCAATGAGACCGTGGCGCAGGGCGGCTGGGCGATCCTGGTGTTCCACGAGGTGCTGCCGCAGGCGAAGGCCGAGGGCGACGCCAGTGTCGCGGTCCACAACAGGATCCTCGCCCGGATCGCCGAATTGGACCTGTGGTGCGCGCCCATGGGCCAGGTCTTCGACTATGTCGAGGCGGCCGAACGGAGCGTGGCCGCGCCGCGGCTGGCCGGCCGCTAACATTACGCCGAATTCACGAAGGCGCCGTCGCCGAACGGCTGCGCTTGCCGTATATCGGCGATCGACGGAATCGCATCGGAGCCGGGGATCGGCGATGACGACCTTTACCGAACTTGTCGCTACGGTGGTCGTGAACTCCTCGGCCGTCGCCTTGTCCCATTTCGGCGTGGTGATGGACCCGGCGCAGGTCCAGCACGCGGCTCCGCCGCCGGTGGAGCGGGTGATCGCCCGCACCCATGCGCCGCAGGCCAAGATGCTGAAGACCGCCTGCCCGGACCCGGTGCGCAAAGCCCACCCCGTCAGCGCCTGACGCGGCCACAAGCTTCGAAATTCAACGGCCTTTGCGGCGCGCGCCTGTTTGCGTCGCGATCCATCGCGGGTAATCCTTCGGGCGCGGCAGGGGAGGGCCGCAGGCGGCGCCAATGGGGCGGCCGGGCCCGCCCACGGATAGAGGCGAATGAAGTTCAAGAAGCGGACCCGGCCGGCGGATTTCGGCGCCTCTGAGACCGAGGCGCCGGCCGAGACCCAAGCCGCGGCCCCCTGGGACGAAGACGACCACGAGGCGCATCCCGCCGACGCCTTCGACCTCGAGCCCGGGCCCTATGCCCCCATGCATCCGCCGTCGTGGCAGTCGCCGGTGGCGGCGACCCAGCCGCACGTGCCGGCGCGGCGCGAACAGAACGCCGAACACGACCCCGAAACCGATCCCTACGCGCCGCCGTCCGGCTGGCCGATCTACCTGACGGCCTTCGCCGTGGCGGTGGTCTGGGCGGCTGGGCCGATCGCCTTCGCCATCGGCTATCGCAACGCCGTCGTTCCGTTCCGCGACGACCTGTTCGCCTTGGGCGTGTTCGCGGCCCTGGCCGTAGGGCCGGCGCTGTTCGTGTTCTTCGCCGCCTATATGGTCCGCCAGGGCCAGAAGCTGGGCGCCGAGGCGCGTCGCGCCAAGGCGATGGCCGAGGAGATGCTGAGCCCGGCGATGGTGGCCGCGGCCCGGGCGCATGACGTGGTCTATGGCGTGCGCGAGGAGATCATGCGGGCCGGCCACGCGGCTGACGAGGCCCGGGAGACGCTGCTGGCGTTGCGGGAAACCCTCGCCCAGGAGAGCGAGCGGCTGATCGAAAGCACCGACCAGTCCCGACGCTCGGCCCAGGAGCTCACCGAGACCCTCGGCAAGGAGCGTTCGGAGATGGGCGCCCTCAGCCACAGCCTGGACGCCCAGGCCAACCGGGTCAGCGACACCATCAGCCTGCAGGCCAAGATGGTGGCGGAGGCGACGGAACTGGCCCAGACCCAGCTGCGCGAAGCGGAAACGGCGCTCTCGGCCCGCGCCGCCGACCTGGCCGCCGCCGCCGGCGAGGCCAGCGACGCCGCGCGCACGGCCGGCGAGGACCTCACCCGCCACATCGCCCGGCTGGAGACTGCCGGCGCGGGCGTGGCTGATCAGGTCAAGGCGGTGGAGACGGGCCTCTCCGAACAGCGCAACGCCCTGATCACGCTCACCCAGACCCTGAAGAGCGACCACCAGGGCTTCGCCGACCAGGCCGAGGCCCACGCCGCCAAGCTGGGCGAGTTCATCGACCAGGCGCGCGCTTCGTCTGGCGAACTGACCGAGCGGGCGCTGGCGGGCGGCGAGACGCTGCGCGGGCTGATCGCCGACGCCGCCGAGCAGGTCCGCGACCTCGCCGAGACGGTGAAGGCCGAGCGCGAGGAGTTCGGACAGTCGACCGCCCAGTCGCTGGAAGCCGTCTCGGCGGCCGCGGCCGAGCAGCGCAGCCAGCTCGAAGAGCAGACCCGCGCGGCGATCGAGGCCCTGGCCGCCGCCGCCGCCGAGACTCGCGCCGGTGTCGCCAGCCACGCCGCCGCCGCGCGCGAACAGGTGGACCAGCTCTCCGAAGCCGCCTTCGCCGCCGGCCAGAAGGCCAACCAGGCGTTCGAGGCCCGGCTGTCGGAAGCGCGCGCCCTGGTCGAGCAGTCGTCGCAGATGGTCGACGAAGCCGGCGCGGCCACCGCCAAGCGGCTGGAGGACGCCGCCGCGGCCGCCCGCGCCTCAATGGCCGCGCTCCAGGAGATGATGGCGGAGATCGACCGGCGCGCAGCCCAGCTTCCCGCCAGCGCCCAGGGGCAGATCGAATTGGTCCGCGGCGCCGTCGCCGAGGGGCTGGAGGAACTCAGCGCCAATGCGCGGCGCACCGCCGAGGAAGCCCAGGCAATCGACGCCGCCTTCCAGGAGCGGGCGCGGCGGAACTTCGAGATGCTGAGCGAAGCCGTACGTCTGATGGGCGTCTCGGCGACCCAGCCGGCCGCGCCCCTGCCGCAACCTTCACCCGCGCCCGCGCCGCTCGCCCGCCCGGCCAAGGCGCGGCCCGCAGCCAAGGCTGCGCCGCCGCCCGAGCCGGAGGCCGCGCCGTCCGACGAGGATGAGCTGGATCGTGCGCTCGAAGAGCTGATGGAGCCCGCCGGCGCCCCGGCGTCGCCGGCCGATCCTGGCCTGCGGCCGCGGTTGAAGCTGACGCCGACCGCCAGCGACGAGGAGTTCGCCGCGGTGTTCGAGGCCGCCGGCGGCGTCGCGACCGATGCGGCCGAGCTCGGGCATGAAGGCGAATCCTGGACCTGGAAGGACCTGCTGGCGTCCATCGACGGAGCCGACGCCGAGGGTGAACGTCTGCAGGACGTCCTGGCCGGTGAGGTGGCGCAGATGGGCGTCGATCCCGGTAAGCTGCTACCCAAGGCGCGGATCGACGAAATCGCGGCGGCCGTGCAGACGGGCGACGCCGAGGGCGCGCGCGAGGTGGTCAAGCGCCTGGCGCCGGCCGCGACGCGGCGCATCGCCCGCAGACTGGCCACCGACGACGGCGTGCGACGCCAGGCGCAGGTCTATGTGCGGCGCTACCAGACCCTGGTGGACGATGCGGCGGTGCGCGATCCGGAAGGTTTCCTGATGGCGAGCCTGTTGGGCGACGACGGCGGCCGGCTCTACCTGCTCCTCGACGCCGCCGCGGGCGACCCGACCTAGGCGTGCCGGTCCTTTCCCTTCGCGCGGAGTCCTGGCCGCTGGCCCAGGCGTTCGTGATCTCCCGCGGGGCGAAGACGTCGGCTGAGGTGGTGGTGGCCGAAATCGTCGACGGGCCGCATCGCGGCCGTGGCGAGGCCGTGCCCTACGCCCGCTATGGCGAGACGATCGACAGCGTGATGGGACAGGTCGAAAGCGCCCGCGCGCGGATCGAGGCCGGCGCGGACCGCGCGGCGCTGCAGGGCCTGTTGCCGCCGGGTGCGGCGCGTAACGCCTTGGACTGCGCTCTCTGGGACCTCGAGGCCAAACAGGCCGGCAGGCGCGCCTGGGAGCTGGCCGGCCGGTCGCGACTGGACCCGGTGAAGACCTGTTTCACGATCAGCCTGGGCGAGGTCGAGGCCATGGCCGAACAGGCGCGGGCGAATGCGCGGCGGCCGATGCTGAAGTTGAAGATCGGTTCGCGAGACGACCTCGACCGCGTGGTGGCCGTGCGCGCCGCCGCGCCGCGCACCCGCCTGATCCTCGACGCCAACGAGGCGCTGGGTTTTGACGACCTCGTCCGTCTGGCGCCGGATTTCGCGCGGCTGGACATCAAGCTCCTGGAGCAGCCCTTGCCGGCCGGCGAGGACGTTGCGCTGGAGGGCTACGACAGCCCCGTGCCGCTCTGCGCCGACGAGAGCCTGCACACCCGCGCCGAGCTCGACGCCTGCGCGCGCCGCTACAGCCTGGTCAACATCAAGCTCGACAAGGCCGGAGGCCTGACGGAGGCGCTGGCCTTGGCGGACGCCGCCCGGGCGAAGGGGCTCGGCCTGATGGTCGGCTGCATGGTGGCGACCTCTCTCGCCATCGCGCCGGCCATGATCCTCGCCCAGGGCGCCGAGGTCGCCGACCTTGACGGCCCGCTGCTGATGAAGCGCGATCGGGAGCCCGGCCTTTCGATCATCGGCTCGCTGCTGGAGCCGCCTTCACCCGATCTTTGGGGTTGAGGCGTCTGCTGGAGCTTCCCGAGGCTGCGGGCGTTCCGCTGTACGCCATGACCGAGACCGACCGAGATCGCGCGCATCGCGCCTGGCGCAACGCCCAGCGCGTCAAGCATCTGTCCGACGACCTCGTCCGGTTGGGCCCCTGGGGCATCGGCCTCGACGGGGTGCTGGCCTGGATCCCCGCGGCGAACACCATCTACAGCGTGGGCGCGGGCGGGCTTCTGCTTTACGAGGCCGTCAAGGCGCGGGCGGCGCCTTGGACGATCGCCCGCATGGCCGCCTACCTGCTGGCCAACACCGCCACCACCGAGGTGCCGATCATCGGCTGGGCGATGGACACCCTGTTCCGCGGCCACTTCATGGCGGCGACGGCGCTGCAGAAGGACATTGCGGCCCGCTTCGGCGAGCCGGAGCTCGAGCCGAAGCCGATCTGGCGCTGGCCGATACGGCGGGCGCAGCCCTCGCGCTAGACTCGGATGGCGTGCTAGACCCCGCGATCCTGAGCCGGCGCGAGAGACTTGATGCTGCAGAACCCGTTCACCCGGACGCCGGCGAAGATCGCGGTGATCGGGCTGGGCTATGTGGGCCTGCCGCTGGCCGTGGCCTTCGCCGCCGAAAACGAGGTGGTGGGCTTCGACGTAAAAACGCAGCGGATCGCCGAGCTGAGGGACGGCGAGGATCGCACGCTGGAGGTCTCCGCGGGAGAATTGGCGGCGGCCCGCGGGCTGAAGCTGAGTTCCGACCCGAAGGACCTGAAGGCCTGCAACGTCTTCATCGTAACCGTGCCGACGCCGATCGACGCGACGAAGAACCCCGACCTCTCAGCCCTGATGGCCGCGAGCAGGACGGTCGGCGAGGCGATCGGGCCGGGCGGCGTGGTGATCTACGAGTCCACGGTCTATCCCGGCGCCACCGAGGAAGACTGCGTGCCGGTGGTCGCCAAGGTCTCCGGCCTCACCTTCAACAAGGACTTCTTCGCCGGCTACAGCCCCGAGCGGGCCAACCCCGGCGACCAGAACCATCGGCTGGCCAACATCGTCAAGGTGACGGCCGGCTCGACGCCGGAGGCGGCGGGCTTCGTGGATGCACTCTACGCGTCGGTGGTGACGGCCGGCACTCACCGGGCCAGCTCGATCAGGGTGGCCGAGGCGGCCAAGGTGATCGAGAACACCCAGCGCGACCTGAACATCGCCCTGATCAACGAATTCGCTCTTATCTTCCAGCGGCTTGGCGTGGACACCTCGGAGGTCCTGGCGGCCGCCGGCACCAAGTGGAACTTCCTGAACTTCCGGCCCGGCCTGGTGGGCGGCCACTGCATCGGGGTTGATCCCTACTACCTGACCCACAAGGCCGAGGCCCTGGGCTACCACCCGGAGGTGATCCTGGCCGGCCGGCGGATCAACGACGGCATGGGCCCGCACGTGGCCCGCGAACTGGTGCGCGAGATGGCCCGGCGCGGAACGGCGTCGAAGGGCGCGCGGGTGCTGGTGATGGGCCTGGCGTTCAAGGAGAACTGTCCGGACCTGCGCAACAGCCGGGTGATCGACATCGTCACCGAGCTTCGGGACCACGAGGCTCGGGTCGACGTCTGGGACCCCTGGATCGACGCCGAGGAGGCGAAGGCCGAGTACGGGCTTTCGCTGATCGTGGACGAGCCGCAGGCCGGCGCCTATGACGCCATCGTCCTGGCTGTCGCGCACGACCGCTTCCGCGACCTGGGCCCCAACGCGATCCGCGCTTTCGGCAAGCCGGGCGCGGTGCTGTTCGATGTGAAGAGCGTGCTGCCGAAGGCGTCCTCGGACCTGCGGCTCTAGACCCCGTAGTATTCCCGATACCAATCGACGAAGGCGCCGATGCCGACCTCGACCGAGGTTGAGGGCACATAGTCGAGGGCGGCCCGGGTTTCGGCGGTGTCGGCGTCGGTGCGCGGCACGTCGCCCGGCTGCATCGGCATCAGATTGAGCTCGGCCTTCTTGCCCAGCTTCTGCTCCAGCACCTCGATATAGCGCATCAGCTCGACCGGCCGGCCCGCGCCGAGATTAAGTATCCGCCAGGGCGCGACGCCACTGGTGGCGGGATCGGGGTGCTTCGGATCCCAGTTCGGGTTGATCTCGGCGGGCCGGTCGATGGCGGCGACCAGGCCGTCGACGATATCGGCGACATAGGTGAAGTCGCGCTGCATCTGGCCCTGGCCATAGACGTCGATCGGCCGGCCTTCGAGGATCGCCTGGGTGAACTTGAAGAGCGCCATGTCCGGCCGACCCCACGGGCCGTAGACGGTGAAGAAGCGGAAGCCGGTGGAGCGGATGCCGAACAGGTGGGCGTAGGCGTGCGCCATGGCCTCGTTGGCGATCTTGCTGGCGGCGTAGAGGGTGATCGGGTGGTTCGCGCCGTTGTGGACGTTGAACGGCATGTTGCCGTTGGCGCCGTAGACCGAGCTGGTGGAGGCGAAGATCAGGTTCGCCGGGTTGGCGCGGCAGCCCTCCAGGATGTTCAGGAAGCCCACCACGTTGGCGTCCACATAGGTGCGCGGGCTTTCCAGGCTGTAGCGCACGCCCGCCTGGGCGGCGAGGTTGACCACCGTGGTGGGCTTGGCCTCGGCGAAGACGGCGGCGACGGCCGCGGCGTCGGCGAGATCGTGCTTGGCATGACGGTAGCCCGCCTCATGCTCCAGGATCTCGAGGCGCGCGGCCTTCAGGGCCGGGTCGTAGTAGGCGTTGAGATTGTCCAGGCCCACAACCTCTTCGCCGCGCTCCAGGAGGCGCTTGGAGAGATGGAAGCCGATGAAGCCGGCGGAGCCGGTGACCAGGATCGCCATGCCGTCGTCTTAACCTCCGCGCCCCTTGTTGCGCCAGTGTGCCGGATTTGACGTTCGACTCTGTCGGCCGGGGTCTTAAGACTACGGATAGTTCGAGACGTTCGGGGGCGACATGACGAAATCCACCCTTCTGGCGGCGGCCGCGGTCGCTGCGATCGGCCTCGTGTCGGCGGGCGCGGCGACGGCCAAGGCGCCGGTGACCCATGAGACGATCTGGATGATGAAACGGGTCGGCGCGCCCATCGTCAGCCCGGACGGAAAGTGGGTCATCTATTCGGTGGTCGAGCCGTCCTATGAGGCCGACAAGTCGGTGAGCGACCTGTGGCTGGTCCCGACGGCCGGCGGGACGCCGAAGCGGCTGACCAACACCAAGGCCGCCGAGGGTGGCGTCACCTGGTCGCCGGACTCCACGAAGATCGCCTTCACCACCAAGCGCGAGGGCGACGAGGTCGACCAGGTCTATGTGCTGGACGTGATCGGCGGCGGCGAGGCGCAACGGGTGACGAGCCTGTCGACCGCCGCGGCCAATCCCAAATGGCGGCCGGACGGCCGGGCGATCCTGTTCGAGACCATGGTCTGGCCCGGCGCGTCCGACGATGAGGCCAACAAGAAGGCGATCGCGGCCCGCAAGGCGCGCAAGTTCAACGTACGCACCTACGAACACTTCCCTATTCGCTACTGGAACGAGTGGCTGGACGAACGCCTGCCGACGGTGGAGGTCGTGAGCCTGGAGCCCGGCGCCAAGCCAAGGGACATCCTGTCGCCGACCAAGCTGGCGCACACACCGGGTTTCTCAGGGCCCGAGGGCGAGACCTCGATCTCGCTGTCGCCGGTCTGGAGCCCGGACGGCAAGGAGGTGATCTTCGCCGCGACGGTGGAGCGCTGGAACGCCGCCTTCAGCGAGGTGAACTATCAGCTGTTCCGCCTGCCGGCGGACGGCGGCGAGGCGACGCCGATCACGCCGGCCAAGGGTGGCTTCCGCGAGCCGACCTTCGGCGTCGACGGCAAGACGCTCTATTTCAACTACAACCCGCGCACCGAGGGCGAGGTCTACAGCCTGGCGCGGTTCTCCAAGGTGGCCTGGCCGGCCGGCGGCGAGATCGCCCAGGTGGCCAGGGACTTCGACCGCGAGCCGGAGCGGTTCCAGGTCACCCCGGACGGCAAGACCGCCTACATCCTGGTTCCGGAAGCCGGGAAGACGAACCTCTACAGCGTGCCGACCGCGGGCGGGACGCCGACCCTGGTGATGTCGCCGGCGACCGGCGGCTATGGCGCGCTGTCGATCCCGCAGAAGGCCGCCAAGCCGCTGCTGATCGCCAACTTCTCCAGCTCGGTCAGCCCGCAGGAGATCGTGCGGATCGACCCGGCGGCCAAGACGCATTCGAACCTGACCAACGTGGACACGGCCGCGGCCGCCAACCTCGACTGGGCGCCGCCGATCCACTTCGACTTCGTGAGCGCCGGCGGGCGCAAAATCCACAACATGATCTTCCTGCCGCCGAACTTCGATCCGTCGAAGAAGTACCCGCTGCTGGTCTTCATCCACGGCGGCGCGGCCAGCATGAACTCCGACCAGATCAGCCTGCGGTGGAACTACCACCTGCTGGTCCAGGCCGGGTACGTGATGCTGATGAGCGACTACACGGGCTCGACCGGCTATGGCGAGAAGTTCGCCCAGGCGATCAAGCTGGACCCGCTGAAGACGCCCGGGCTGGAGATCAACCAGGCCGTCGACGAGGCGCTGAAGCGCTATCCCTACATCGATGGGACGAAGATGTGCGCCCTGGGCGCCAGCTACGGCGGCCATCTGGTGAACTGGCTGGAGGCGACGACCACCCGCTACAAATGCCTGGTGAGCCACGCCGGCGAGGTGGACCTGCAGACGCAGTGGGGCGAGAGCGACGGCATCTATGGCCGCGAGGTCACCAACGGCGGCCCGGCCTGGGAGGGCAATCCGGTCTGGCGCGAGCAGAGCCCGATCACCTACGCCAAGAACTGGAAGACCCCGATGCTGCTGTCGATCGGCGAGCGGGACTTCCGTGTGCCGATCGGGAACACGCTGGAGAACTGGTCGACCCTGCAGCGGATGAAGGTGCCCAGCCGCCTGCTGGTCTGGCCCGACGCCTGGCACTGGATCCTGAAGCCGGAGGACAGCCGCCACTTCTATCAGGAGGTGGACACCTGGTTGGCGCACTACCTGAAGGACGGGCCGCCGTCGCTCGCGCCCGCGACGATCAAATGAGAGCGGTCCGGCGCCGCGAAAGTGATACGGCCCAGGCGTCCGGACGCGTCCCTCAATCGTAACAATGCGTTAAGGGGATGAGCCGGGGGAATCGCTTGGCCCGTGGTATGCAGGCTCGCGTTTCACCAGTAAGACACTGTCCAATTCTGACCGCTTCCACCTTTGATTCCGGGCGGTGCGGGTGCGAGGGAGTCCACTATGAGCCAAGCTAGTGTCCCGGGACTTGCGCCCGCGCCGACGAAACACGCGAAACTCCTGCAATGGGTCCGCGAGATCGCCGAGCTGACGCAGCCGGACCGGGTCCGCTGGTGCGATGGCTCAGACGAGGAATGGAAGGAACTGACGGACGAGCTGGTGGCCGCCGGCACCCTGAAGCGCCTGAACCCGGCCAAGCGGCCGAACTCCTTCTACGCCGCCTCCGACCCGCGCGACGTGGCGCGCGTCGAAAGCCGCACCTTCATCTGCTCGGACACGCCGGAAGAGGCGGGCCCGACCAACAACTGGCTCGACCCGACCGAGATGCGGGCCGACCTGAAGGACCTGTTCAAGGGCTGCATGAAGGGCCGCACCATGTATGTGGTGCCGTTCTGCATGGGCCCGTTGGGCTCGAAAATCAGCGCCATCGGCGTGGAAATCTCGGATTCGGCCTATGTGGCCGCATCGATGCGGATCATGACCCGGATGGGCCAGGCCGCCCTCGACCAGCTCGGCGAGGACGGCTTTTTTGTTCCGGCCGTGCACTCGGTCGGCATGCCGCTGGTCGACGGGGTCAAGGACGTCGCCTGGCCCTGCAACGAGATCAAGTACATCGTCCACTTCCCGAAGACCCGGGAGATCTGGTCCTACGGTTCGGGCTATGGCGGCAACGCCCTGCTGGGCAAGAAGTGCTTCGCCCTGCGCATCGCCTCGGTGATGGCGCGCGACGAGGGCTGGTTCGCCGAGCACATGCTGGTGCTGAAGCTGACCTCGCCCCAGAACGAGGTGCGCTACGTCACCGCCGCCTTCCCGAGCGCCTGCGGCAAGACCAACATGGCCATGCTGCAGCCGACCCTGGCCGGCTGGAAGGCCGAGACCATCGGCGACGACATCTGCTGGATGCGGTTCGGCGATGATGGCCGGCTCTATGCCGTCAACCCGGAAGCCGGTTTCTTCGGCGTCGCGCCGGGCACCGGTGAGACCACCAACAAGAACGCCATCGCGGCCCTGCACAGCAACTGCATCTTCACCAACGTGGCCCTGACGGATGACGGCGACGTCTGGTGGGAAGGCCTGACGGACGAGACGCCCGCGCACCTCATCGACTGGCGCGGCCGCGACTGGACCCCGGAGAGCCCGGAGCCGGCCGCCCACCCGAACGCCCGCTTCACGGTGCCGGCCTCGCAGACCCCGGTGATCGCCTCGGAGTGGGAAGATCCCGCCGGCGTGCCGATCTCGGCGATCCTGTTCGGCGGCCGCCGCGCCTCGGCGGTGCCGCTGGTGAACGAGGCCCGCGACTGGGCGCACGGGGTGTTCATGGCCTCCAACGTGGCCTCCGAGGGCACCGCGGCGGCGGAGAACGCCATCGGCGAGCTGCGCCGCGACCCCTTCTCCATGCTGCCGTTCTGCGGCTACAACAGGGGCGACTATTTCGGTCATTGGCTGGAGCGCGGCGCCACGGCGAAGGATCCGTCCAAGCTGCCGCGCATCTACTTCGTGAACTGGTTCCGCAAGGACGAGCGGGGCAAGTTCGTCTGGCCGGGCTATGGCGAAAACGCCCGCGTGCTGAAGTGGATCGTCGACCGGCTGGAAGGCCGCGCCGAGGCGGTGGATACGCCGATCGGCCGCCTGCCGGCGCCCGGCAGCCTGGACGTGAACGGCCTGGGCCTGACCCAGGCCCAGCTCGACCTGCTGCTCACCGTCGACGCCGAGATCTGGAAGCAGGAAGCGGCCCTGGTGCCGGCCTTCTACGAGCGCTTCGGCGACCACCTGCCCAAGGCGCTGTGGGCCGAGCTGGAGGCGCTCACCGAGCGCCTGGCGTCGGCCAAGCAGGGCGGCGCGGCGATGGTCGCGGCCGAGTAGCTACAACGGGTGTCATCCCGGAAGGCGCGCTAGCGCCTATCCGGGACCCATAAGCACCAAGATGCAGAAGGGGCCGCGGCGGCGACGCTGCGGCCTTTTCCTTAGGCAGGGAGTCTATGGGTCCCGGTCTTCGCTGCGCGAAACCGGGATTACAACTGCTGCTGGCGGCTCAGCCGCCGGCCACGACCCGCAGATTCGGTGTCCCGGCGCTGCGCTGCTCGCCGCGGATCTGGGCCACCAGGTCGAACAGGGCGCGGCGCAGCTCGGCGTCCTCGCCGGCGCTGGCCAGGGCGTCCAGGTGATGCAGGTGGTCGTGGCTCAGGCGCAGCGCCGAGTCCGACACAACCTCCATGACGTTCGGCGCGGCCGGCAGGGACCGCTCCATGTCGTCCAGCAGGGCTTCGGTCAGCTTCTCGCCGGGGCGCAGGCCGGTGATCCGGATCTCGATGTCGCGGTGGCCGGAGAGGGCGATCATCTGGCGGGCGAGGTCCATGATGCGGACCGGCGCGCCCATCTCCAGCACGAACAGCCGGGCCTCGCGGCCCTGGCCGTCGGCGCAGGTGGCCGTGGCGTGGAGGACGAGCTGGGCCGCCTCCGGAATGGTCATGAAGAACCGTTCCATGTCCGGATCGGTCACGGTGACCGGCCCGCCGCGTTCGATCTGGGACGTGAAGATCGGCACCACGGAGCCGGCCGATCCCAGCACGTTCCCGAAGCGCACCACCGAGAAGCGGGTGCCGGCGCCGAAGGTCTGTTCCGACTGGATCAGGGTCTCGGCCAGGCGCTTGGTGGCGCCCATGACATTGGTCGGATCGACGGCCTTGTCGGTCGAGATCAGCACCATCTGGTCGGCGTGGCAGGCCTTGGAGGCTTCCACCACGTTCCAGGTGCCGATGATGTTGGTCAGCACGCCCTCGCACGGGTGGTTCTCCACCAGCGGCACGTGCTTCAGGGCGGCGGCGTGGAAGACGAGGTCCGGCGCTTCCTCGCGGAAGACCGTGTTCAGGCGCTTGGCGTTGCGGACGTCGCAGAGCACGGCGTGGGTCGGCGCGTGCGGGAAGTCCTCGCTGATCTCACGGTCGATCTGGAAGAGGGCGGCTTCCGAATAGTCCACCAGAGTCAGGCGCGCGCACTGGAAGGCCGCGACCTGGCGGCACAGCTCCGAGCCGATGGAGCCGCCGGCGCCGGTGACCAGCACGCGGCGGCCACGGATCAGGTCGCCCACCGCTTGACGGTCGAGCTCGATCGGTTCGCGCCGCAGCAGCTCCTCGATATTGATGTCGCGGATCGGCAGCAGGGTGACGCCGTCGTGCTGCGCCAGCTCGACGATGGAGGGCATGCGCAAGAGGCGGATGCCGTCGGTCTTCAGCCGGCCAAGCTGGTCGGCGGTGAGGCCGCGCAGGCGCCCGGGTTCTTCCAGGAACAGGATGGCGCGCGGGTAGCGGTTCCAGCGGCGCAGGTCGGCCAGGGCCTCGTCGAGGTTCTCGAGGCTCTCGATGACACAGACGCCGCGCACTTGCTGGCCGACGTCGCGCGAGTCCGGGCTGACGATGCCGACCGGCGTATGGCTGCGGTCATGGCTGCGGGCGATGTCGCGCAGATAGCTGTCGGCATAGGCCGGCGGCCCGATGAGCAGCAGGGACGGCGACTGGGCGGCCCGGTCGCTGCTGGCCTTCACCGGCGAGAAGCTGTCCAGGGCGCGCTCATGCAGCGCGCGCCGCAGGATCCGCACGCCCATGGAGCCCACCATCTGGAACAGGGGCGCCAGGAACAGGGTCGAGCGCGGCAGGCCGCGGCCCCGGTCGATGATGAATACCCAGATGAGGAAGATGCCGACCGTGAGGACGGCGATCCGCGCTAGCACCAGGGCGTCGGGGATCGAGGCGTAGCGCCACGGCGACAGCTCGCGGCGGAACAGCATGGAGAAGCCGCCGGCCAGCACCGCGTAGAGCACGATGAACTGCGACAGATTCAGCGACGGCAGGCTGGTGACGAGGTCCAGCGACGGCGTGGCGGAAGAGGCGACGGAATAGGCGCAGGCGAAAGCGATGGCCGCGAGGATCACATCGGCGACGATGGTCTGGGCTCGGAAAGCCATCCGCTCCATGCGTCGCGCTCCGTTGGCTCTGCGAATCGTAACCATAGACCCGAGGGGGCGACCGTCTACCGAAACCGACGGGATCCGTCGTTCCCGCTAGTCCTGTTGCAGGGCGCGCACATTTTTTGGCGCGGCGCGAAGGCCGCGGACCATAGGAATGCGTCGGTTAATGCGCAATGGAAAAGCCGCCGCCCCAAAGCGGGACGGCGGCTTCCCGGGAGGAACCGAGGGGCTGAGCGCTAGAACAGCACCCCGGTCTCGATCATGGCGCGGGACTGTTCGTCCTTGTTGCCGAAGGCGCCGAACATCGCGCCCTTGGCGCCGCCGCTGACCTTCACGTAGGCGAACTCGCCGCGGACGAAATAGGTCTTGAACTGCAGCGTGGGCGTGATCGTGAAGGACCAGGCGTCGCTCTTGGTCCCGTAGAGCAGGCTGACCTGCGAACCCGACGAGGAGATGTACTCCACGCGGCCGGCGACATTGAACATCGACGTCAAGGTGTACTTGCCCAGCACCGCGGCGCCGAAGGTGGACGCCGAACTCGGCAGGCCGAACGACACGTCCTTCGGGGTGGTCGAGTACTGCAGGTACGGGTTCACCATCCACTTGTCCTCGGTGTGGGTCCAAAGGACGTTCCAGATCGTGCCGTTGTTCTGGGCGATCGGCGTCACGAAGCTCGACCGCGAGGTCTTGTCGAGATTGCCGGAGGCAGCGACGGCGACGGTGTCCTTCGGGGTCACCGCGTAGCTGACCAAGCCCGACAGGGTGGAATAGTGGTCGGAATAGTAGCCGTCGTTCACCGAGGCCGAGATGGTCAGCGGGCCCTTGGCGTAGTTCACCTGCACGCCGCGGCTGATCGCCGGCTCCTGGTTCCAGAGCAGGCCGCGGTTGATGTTCAGGTTCTCGAAGCTGAAGGTGTATTCGGCGCCGATCAGGGTCGGGATCTTGCCGACCAGGATGCTGATCTCCGGAGTCGGCTGCAGCTTCAGATAGGCCAGCGGCACATAGCGGAACGTGGATTCGGTGATGTGCTGGGTGGTCTCCGGGAACGGGGTCCCGAGCGAGGGGAAGTTGTATTCCCCGGCCTGGATGTAGAACTGCACGACCCCGTCGGTCTTCTGGATCTCGAGCTGCAGGTTGCTCAGGTCGGCCTTGCGCTTCTGGTCGCCGGGGACCGGCGCGGTCTGGGAGGCGCCGAAACCACTGATCTGGCCGCTGACGTAGATCTTGCCGAGCGGACCCCAGTCCATGTTCAGCGGATCGGGGTTGTTGGACAGCGACGCCGACATGGCGGGTGAGGCGAGGGCGGTCGGGCCGGCGGGCGCGGCGGCCGGCCCGG
>JAFEDM010000482.1 GCA_018241625.1 Pseudomonadota bacterium
AAGCCCTGCAGAGCCGGGTGGCGGCCCTGCCCCACTACTACAAGAAGGATCCCCCCGAGGCGATCGCCGAACAGGAGATCATGAAGGCCAAGCTGGAGGGCTTCATCGAGCCGCAGGTGGCGCTCACCAAGTACGACGAGAAGGACACCTCCTATCCGGCCCGCTACGCCCGGGCGATCGCCTATTACCAGCTCAAGGAGCCGGACAAGGCCCTGAAGCGCGTCGACGCGCTGATCGCCGAGCAGCCGAACAACGCCTACCTCTACGAGCTGAAGGGCCAGATCATGTTCGAGTTCGGCCGGCAGGAAGAGGCCGAGGCGCCCCAGCGCAAGTCGGTCGCCCTGCGCCCGGACGCGCCGTTACTGCGCATCAACCTGGGCCAGACCCTGATCGCCCTGAACAGCCGCGCCAAGACCGAGGAAGGCATCGTCGAGCTGAAGAAGGCGCTGACCCAGGAGAACGACAACGCCACCGCGTGGCGCATCCTGGCGGAAGCCTACGACAAGCATGGCGACGAAGGGCTCGCCCGCCTGGCCACCGCCGAGATGGAATACAACGTCGGCGACATGACCCTGGCCCGTCAGTTCGCCATCCGCGCCCGCGACCGCCTGCCCAAGGACAGCGCCGACTGGCGGCGGGCCACCGACATCGTGCTGGTGTCGAACCCCAAGGGTGACGACCTGCGCCGGCAGGGGGGATGACGGGTGGCGGATGAGCGGGGCCGGATGAACGGCTTCGCCTCGCAAAAGCCGCCGATCCGGCCTAGATGGCAGGCATGACCTTCACCATTCGCCGCGCCGCCGCCCGCACCGCCCTGACGGCGGCCGCCACGCTCGCCCTCGCCGCCCCGCTCGGCGCCTGCCAGAAGGCCGACGACGCGGCCTTCGGCGCCCGCGTCCACGCCTATCTGATGGCCCATCCGGAGGTGATCCGCGAGGCCGCCGACAAGATGGCCGAGAACGAGCGGATGGCGGCGATGAAGGCCTCCACCGACGCCATCGCAAAGTACCGCAGCCAGCTGGAGCGCGATCCGCGCGACTTCGTGGCCAATCCGGGCGGCAAGGTCACCGTGGTGGAGTTCTTCGACTACCGCTGCGGCTACTGCAAGCTGGCCGCGCCGGAGGTGGTGAAGCTGATCCAGGAGAACCCGGACGTCCGCTTCGTCTTCAAGCAGTTCCCGATCTTCGGCGAGGTGTCCGACACCGCCGCCAAGGTGGCGCTGACCCGCGAGGCCAAGGCGAAGGGTGTGCAACTCTACCAGGCGCTGATGACCGAAAAGGCGTTGGACGAGGCTGGGCTGGACCGCCACCTGGCCGAACTCGGCATCGACCCGAAGGTGGTCCGCAAGGAAGCCGACCATCCGATGATCGCGCGCCAGATCATGGACGCCCACACCCTCGCCGAAGAGCTGAAGATCGACGGCACCCCGGCCTTTATCGTCGGCGACACCATGATCCCGGGGGCCGATATCGCGGCCCTGCGCGCGGCGATCACCAAGGCGAAGGGCCTGCCTCAGCAGGGTCTCAGCAAGAGCTGATTGGTCGCATCCGCGCTTGACCCGACGGCAGTGGAGACTTGGCGTAGTCTGAATCGGCAAACGTCGGAGCGGGACATGGCGGAACGAGTGCTCGTGATCGGGGCCGGCATGGCGGGCCTGTGGACCGCCCTGGCGCTGGCGCCGACCGGCCGGCAGGTTACCCTGCTGGAGCGCGATCCGCCGCCGCCCTCCGGCGACGCCGACGAGGCCTTCGACAGCTGGACCCGGCGCGGCGTCGGCCACCTGCGCCACAGTCACGCCTTCCTGGCCCGCCTGCGGCTCATCATCCGCGACGAGCATCCGGAGCTGCTCCAGGACCTGCTCGCGGCCGGCTGCCGGGACCTGGGTTTCGAAGGCGGCCTCACCGACATCCAAAAGCGCACCTATGTGCCCGCGCGGGTGGACGAGGACCTGGCGGTGCTGACCAGCCGGCGCACGACGCTGGAGCTGGTGATCCGCCGCTATGTGGAGCGTCAGCCCAACGTCACCGTGCGCTCCGGCGTCTTCGTGAAGGCTCTGGCGGTCACCGCCGGCGCACCGGCCGTGGTCACCGGCGTCGTGCTCGAAGCCGACGGCCAGACCGAGACGCTGGACGCCGACATCGTGGTCGACGCCGCGGGCCGCACCTCCGCCGCCGTCGAGCAGCTCCGCGAAGCCGGGGTCACCATCGCGGAGGAATCTGAGGCCTGCGGCATCCTCTACTTCACCCGCCACTACCGGCTGAACACGGGCGTGGCGGAGCCGGAGCGCACCAAGAACCCGCTCACCGGCGACCTCGAGTACATGAAGTTCGGCGTCTTCCCGGGCGACAACGGCTGCTTCTCCATCACCCTGTGCGTGCCGGAGATCGAGGAGGAGCTGCGCAAGAAGATCGTCGACCCTGCCATCTTCGACGCCGCCTGCGCCCGGCTGCCCGGCCTCACGCCCTGGGTCGATCCAAAGACCGCGACGCCGATCAGCCGGGTGTTCGGCATGGGCGACCTGTCCAGCCGCTGGCGTGATTTCGCCCCGAACGGCAAGGCTTCGGTCCTGGGCTTCTTCGCGGTCGGCGACAGCGTGGTGCGCTCGAATCCGCTCTACGGCCGCGGCTGCTCCTTCGCCGCCGTCAGCGCGCACCTGCTGCGCGACGCGCTGCAGATGTTCGAGGCGCCGGCCGCGCGGCTGGAAGCCTACCAGCGCCGCCTCTCGACGGAGCTGCGTCCCTACTACACCGCCATGCGCGATCAGGATCGCGGCGCGATCCGCCGCGCCCGCCAGGCGCTGACCCCCGGCTATAAACCCAGCCTGAAGGGCCGCATCACCAAGGCCTTCCTGGAGGATGGTGTGGCCATCGCGGTGCGTTCCGACGTCGACCTGCTGCGCGACGCCCTGCGGGGCTTCCACATGCTCGAGGACCCGCAGGCCTGGCTCAAGCGACCGAAGAACCTGGCGAAGGTCCTGGGATACTGGGCGCGCGGCAAGGAAAGGAACGCCGAAGCCTACCGGCCCCGCGGCGGTCCGGGCCGCGAAGAGATGCTGACGGGCCTGGGCCTGTCGCCTCAGGCGGACATCGACCGCGTGACCGCCGGCTGAATCCGCCTAAGCTTCGGCGCCCCTGACGAAAGGCCCGCCCATGCGCCCGACCGCCCTCGCCGCCCTGCTTGGCCTCGCTCTCGCCGGCTCCGCCCTGGCGGCCGGCCTGTCCGTCAAGGACGAGATGAAGACCGTGGTCGATCCGGCCACCAACACCATCTTCGCGGTCGGCGGTGACGTGGACCCGGCCAACGGCCCGGACGCGGCCAAGGTTCCGGCCAGCCGCTGGGCCGAGGCCCTGGCCGCCGCCACGAAGCTGAAGACCTCGGCCGCCCACCTGGTCGGCCCGCAGAAGCAGCCGGGCGAGGTCTGGGCCAAGTCGGCGGCCGATTTCGCGAGGCTCGCAGCCGACGCCGAGAAGGCCGCGACGAAGAAGGACGGCGCCGCCTTCTCCAAGGCCGCCAACGACCTGGGCGACACCTGCACGGCCTGCCATTCGAAATATAAGAAACAGGGCTAACTTCCTTTCCCACTCGTGGGAAAGGGGGACCGCTCGCCGTAGAGCGAGTGGTGGAAAGGGAAAGCGGCCGCAAGGCGGCTCGATCATCCCGTCAGCGCCGAAAGATCATGGGGGAGGCTCTCCCTCTCCACCATCCGCTCTTCGGCGGATGGTCCCCCTCTCCCGCTCAGGCGGGAAAGGAAGCCTAGATCAAACCGCCGCGCGGGGACGATGGATCGCCGTAGGTGCGCTTGGCCATGCGGCCGGCGAGCCAGGCTTCGCGGCCCGCGATCACCGCATGCTTCATGGCCACCGCCATGCGGATCGGATCCTTCGCCTCGGCGATGGCGGTGTTCATCAGCACGGCGTCGCAGCCCGCCTCCATGGCCAGGACCGCGTCGGACGCCGTTCCGACGCCAGCGTCCACCAGCACCGGCACCTTGGCCTGCTCGATGATCAAACCCAGGTTCAGATAGTTCTGGATGCCCCGGCCGGACCCGATCGGCGCCGCCGCCGGCATGATCGCCGCCGCGCCCGCCTCTTCGAGCTTCAAGGCGTACACGGGGTCGTCCGAGCAGTAGACCATCACCTGGAAGCCGTCGGCGATCAGCAGCTTCAACGCCCGAAGCGTCTCTTCCATGTCCGGCAGCAGATGCTTGGTGTTGGACAACACCTCCAGCTTCACGAGGTCCCAGCCGCCCGCCTCGCGCGCCAGGCGCAGGGTGCGCACCGCCTCCTCGCCCGTGAAACAGCCGGCGGTGTTGGGCAGGAAGGTGAAGCGGTCGGGCTTCACATAGTCGACCAGCATCGGCTGGCTGGGGTCGCTGAGGTTGACCCGGCGCAGGGCGACCGTGACGATCTCGGCGCCCGCGGCCTCGGCGGCAGCGGCGTTTTGGGCGTAGTCCTTGTACTTGCCGGTGCCGACGATCAGGCGCGAGCGGAAGGTGCGGCCGGCGACGGTCCAGGTGTCTTCCGCCGTATGAGCAGAACCATCCATGTCAGCCGCCTCCGATGAAGTGCACGATCTCGATCCGGTCGCCGTCGGCGAGCGCGGTCCTGGCATAGGCCGAACGCGGCACGATCTCCAGATTGCGCTCGATCGCCACCTTACGCCCGTCGAGACCCAGCGCGCTCACCAGGGCGGCCAGATGGTCCACGCCGGTGAAGCTGCGCGTCTCGCCGTTTACGGTGAGGGTCATGCGTCGAAAGGCCTCCGAATTCCGGCAAGCTTGTGACGCCGCAGCCCGCCCGGTACAAGACGCCGGAATCGACGGCGGAGCCGAATGTCGAAACCGATCTATGTGCTGAGCGGCCCCAACCTCAACCTCCTGGGGACCCGCGAGCCGGAGATTTACGGACATCAGACCCTGGACGACGTGAAGCGCCTCTGCGAGGCGCGCGCGCAGTCCTTGGGGCGCACCGTCGTGTTCCGGCAGTCGAACCACGAGGGCGAGCTGATCGACTGGATCCAGGAGGCCCGCACCGAGGCCTGCGCCGTGGTGATCAATCCGGCGGGCTATGGACACACCTCCATCGCGATCCTGGACGCGCTGAAGGCGGTCGGCGTGCCGGTGATCGAATGCCATCTGTCGAACCCGGCGGCGCGCGAGCCGTTCCGTCGCAAAACCTATGTGTCGCTGGCCGCGACCGGACTGGTCTCCGGTTTCGGCGCGGCGAGCTATGAACTGGCCGTCGAGGCCGCCGCGGGCCTGGCCCGTTCGGCCTGACGAAGAAGAAGCGAGTGAATTTGCATGGCTAGCCCCCCGAAGGCCCCCGCCACCGATCCGATCGACGCGCGCCTCGTGCGCCGACTGGCCGACATCCTGACGGAAACGGGCCTGACCGAGATCGAGGTCGAGCACGGGGGCCTCAAGATCCGCGTCGCGAAGACGGTGAACGCCGTCGCCGCCGCGCCGGTGGCCTATGCCGCCGCGCCCGCGCCGGTCGCTGCGGCGCCCGCCGCGGCTGCGCCTGCGGCTTCCGCCTCGGCCGC
>JAFEDM010000483.1 GCA_018241625.1 Pseudomonadota bacterium
AGCGCTGCGGCCGCGCCAGCTCGCTTTCGCCCACCGAGTCGAACGGGATGCCCACCTCGGAGATGTCGTAGAGCAGGTTGTTGAGCAGGATCTGGGTCGCCAGCATCGGCAGGAACGGCAGGAACAGCGAGGCCGCCGCCATCGACAGCATGTTGCCGAAGTTGGAGCTGGCGCCCATCCGCACGTACTTCAGAATGTTGGCGAAGGTCCTGCGGCCCTCCTCCACCCCGTCCGCGACCACCGAGAGGTCGGAGTCGAGCAGGATCATGTCGGCCGCGGCGCGGGCGACGCCGGTCGCGCCATCGACGGAGAGGCCCACGTCGGCGGCCTTGATCCCCGGCGCGTCGTTGACCCCGTCGCCCATGAAGCCGACCACCGCGCCGGAGGCCGTGAGGGCGTGGACGATGCGCGACTTCTGGTCCGGGGCCAGGCGGGCGAAGACGTCGGTCTCCAGCACCTTCACCCGTAGGGCGTCGGGCGACAGCTTCTCGATGTCGGCGCCGGTGAGCGGCTCGCCGCGCAGCTTCACCAGGCTGGCGAGCCGGCTCACCACCCGGGGGTCGTCGCCCGAGAGGATCACCACCCGGACGCCCTGGGCCGCCAGGCGGGCGACGGCCGCGGCGGCGGTGGCCTTGGGCGGGTCGGCGAAGGTGCACAGGCCCTCGAACGCCAGGTCGCGCTCGTCGGCCGCCTCGGGGTCGCGGGGCGCGTCGATCCAGGGACGTGAGGCGATGGCGATGGCCCGCAGGCCCTGACCGGCCAGGGCCTCGATGCGGGCCCCGATCGCGGCGCGCGCCGCCGCGTCCAGCGGCGCGACGGCGGCGCCCTGGCGAGCCTGGAGGCAGGCGGGCAGCACCGCCTCGGGCGCGCCCTTGACCAGCAGGACCCGGCCGTCCGGGCCGTCGGCCAGCACGCAGCCCATCCGGCGGGCATAGTCGAACGGCAGCCGGCCCAGCCGGGTCCAGCCCTGCTCGCCGTCGGCGGCGGCCTTGGCGAGGGCGTCGTCCAGCGAGCCCTTGTCGCCGCCCAGGCGGGCGCAGGCGGCGGCCAGGCGCGCGACGTGCGGGTCCGGGGCGCCAGCCGGATCCAGGCTGTCGGCCAGCACGATTTCGGCTGAGGTGAGCGTGCCGGTCTTGTCGGTGCAGAACACGGTCATGGCGCCCAGGTCGTGGATCGCGGCCAGGCGCTTGACGATGACCTTGCGCCGGCTCATCCGCACGGCCCCGCGCGACAGGGTGACCGTGGTGATCATCGGCAGTAGCTCGGGCGTCAGCCCCACCGCCAGCGCCACCGAGAACATCAGCGACTGGATCAACGGCCGGCCGAAGGCGACGTTGGCCGCCAGCACGCCCAGGGTCAGCACCCCGGCGGCGCGGGCGATCAGCAGGCCGAGCTGGCGCAGGTCGCGCTGGAAGGGCGAGACCTCCTCGGCCGCGTTGAGCGCCGAGGCGGCGCGGCCGAACAGGGTGGCCGAGCCGGTGGCCACGGCAAGGGCGACGGCGTCGCCGGTCTGGGCCACGGCGCCGCGGAACACCGCATTGGTCGCCTCCGCCGGGGTCGTCGCCGCGCAGGCGCCCGCGTGCTTGACGACGCCATAGGGTTCGCCGGTCAGCGCCGCCTCGTTGGCGGTGAAGGCGTTGGCTTCCAGCAGCACCGCGTCGGCGGGGATGATGTCGCCGGCCCGGACGCGGAAGACGTCGCCCGGCGCCACGGTCTCGGTCGGGACGGAGACGAAGACGCCGTCGCGCTTCACCTCGGCGGTCTGGGCGACCGAGGCCGCCAGCGCCTGGGCGGCGCGCCGGGCGCGGCCTTCCTGCACCGTGTCCAGCGCCACCGAGAGCACCAGCATGGCCAGGATGATGCCGGCGCTGATCCGGTCGCCCGTGGCGGCCGAGACCACGGCGGCGGCGATCAGCATCAGGGACAGGGGTTCGATGAGGCGATGCAGGATCGAGACCGCCAGGCCGGCCTCCCGGCGCACCGCGTCGGCGTTGGGGCCGTAGCGGGCCAGCCGCTGCGCGGCCTCGGCGCCCGTGAGGCCTTCGGTCCCGCAGCCCAGGGCCTGGGCGGCTTCGGCGGGCGTGGCGGTCCAGAAGGCGGCCTCGGGCATGCGCCCAACCTAGGCCTTAGCCGCCCTCCAGGCCTAGCCTTCCTGGAAGATCGCCTCGATGGGCAGGCCGAAGACCTGGGCGATCTTGAAGGCGAGCGGCAGGCTGGGGTCGTACTTGCCGGTCTCGATGGCGTTGACGCTCTGGCGGGAGACGTCGAGGCGCAGGGCGAGGTCGGCCTGGCTCCAGTCCCGCTCGGCGCGCAGCACCTTCAGGCGGTTCTTCATCCGCGCGCCCTCCACTTCACCCAGCCCGTGGCGACGCCCTGGCAGACGCAGAACAGCACGAAGACGTGGTGCAGCGAGATCTGCGGCAGGCCCGCGAAGTCCTGCAGGAAGCCCCAGCCGGTGCAGATCGTGAGCGTCAGGCCGGCGGCGGAGATGTAGGCGCGGATGGCCAGCATCCGCTGATACTCGTCCTCCTCCTCCTGCAGGTAGCGCAGGACGATCAGTACGACCAAGGCCACCGGGATCGCCGGCGCCAGGGCCGCCAGATAGAGCCACGGCGCCGGCGGCAGCAGGCCGTGGCGGGCGGCGTAGTCCACCGGCACGAGGACGGCGACATAGGCCGCCATGGCGGCGGAAAAGCGCAGCATGTAGCGGCGCCAGGATGGTTTGCTCATGATCGAGCGCGTCGGGGTGGCGTGAGCCATGACAGGTCTCCTTGTCTTGATGGCAAGGAAACATGACACCGAAGATGTGTCAAGCGTACTTGATAAAAAGTCGGCCTAGGTTGTCATGTGGCGGGGACGGCCGGGGGCGAGGCAGCGGCCGCGATCGGCCGCAGGATCGGCTGGAAGCGATGGCGGGCGAGGACGGCGCGTTCGCCGCTCCAGGCTTCGACGTGGTCGCAATTCACGTGGTCGTCGAGCAGCTCGCCCGCCGCGGCGAAGCAGGCGCCGTCGGACGCCAGATCGAACAGCCGGAACGAGGTCGAGGCGCCCTTGGCACCGCAGAGATGCAGGGTGTAGGTGGGCATGGACAGTCTCCCTTGCCGCATGAGCGGGAGCCTTGGCCCGATCGGGGGACGTCTCTCAGCCGCCGGCGCTCGGAAGCTACCAGCCAGCGATGGGCTGAAATTACCACCGACCCGCGGCGGCGCCGACTCCAAAATCGGCGACGGCCCTAAATGGTCGTGGTGTGCATGCCCTCGCCGGCGAAGGCGCCGCCGAACAGGCCGAAGAGGAAGCCCGCGACCAGGGCGAAAAGGCGAAGGACAGGCATGTAACCGGACCCCTTCCGGGCGGCGGCCTATTCGCCCCAGACCCGGAAATGCTTGGATAGCTTCAAGCCCTGCCGCTGGTAATGCGACCCGAGGTCGCCGTAGAGCCGCACCGGCTTTTCGGTCAGGGGTTCGTAGACCAGCCGGGCCACGGTCTGGCCGTCCTCCAGGATGAAGGGCGTCTCGTGGCTGCGCACCTCCAGCACGCCGCGCGAGCCCTTGCCGTGCGCCTCGTCGGTGCCGAAGCCGGGATCGAAGAAGCCGGCGTAGTGGACCCGGAACTCGCCCACCGAGGGGTCGATCGGCGTCATCTCGGCGGCCTCCAGGACCGGAATCTCGACAGCGCCCTTGGAGGCCAGGATGTAGAACTCGCCCGGATCGAGCAGCAGCTGGCCGTTCACCGGCCGCAGCGGCTCCCAGAAGTCGCGCGGGTCGTGGCCGTCTTCCTTGTCGAGGTCGACGAGGCCCGCGTGGCGGCGGCCGCGGAAGCCGGCGATCTCGCCGGTCAGGTCGACGCCGACGCTTTCCACGCGCAGGCGGGGCGGCTGGCCGGCCTTCAGCCGCAGCTGGTTCAACCGCGTGCCGGAGCGCACCAGCACCGAAAAGGTCTGCGGCGCGATCTCCATATAGAGCGGGCCGTCGTAGTGCTCGTCGACGTCGTCGAAGGCGTTGCCGCGGTCGGTGAGCAGGCGGACGAACACGTCCACCCGGCCGGTGGAGCTCTTCGGATTGGCGCGGGCCGAGACGCCGGGCGGCAGCTTCAGCCGCTCCTGCAGCTCGGCGATGTAGACGCAGCCGCGCTCCAGCACCGCGCCGGCGGTCAGGTCCACCTCGTGCATGGCCACGCCGGCGATCCGCTCGCGCACCGTGTGGCCGCCAGGCAGGAAGGAGGCGCGCACCCGCCACGCGCGAGCGCCCAGGCGCAGGTCGAGGCTGGCCGGCTGGATCTGGTCGTGTTCGAAGGCGCTGTCGGCGGAAATCCCGCCGCCGGCGATCAGGGCTTCGATGGCTTGGCAGGGCAGGATGCCCATTACCTGCTGAACAGGGCGTGCGGGTTCGCTCATGGGCGGCTGAGACTTATCGCAGAACCTCGGGCTTGCAAGCGAAGCTTGAAGCGTCGCGCTCCTGTCGATTCAACCACGAACCACACAAACACCACGAACGCCGCCTGCCGGTTGGCCGGCCGCAGGCCAAGCTTCCGGGAAGCAGGAGCTCCGATCAGAAGGCGAGCTCCGCTCGCGGCGGGCAAAGCGCGTTCGTGGTGTTTGTGTGGTTCGTGGTTTCCCCCCTGGTCTTCGAATGCAAATGGATCGCTTAGCGATATTATCAGCGCCATCAGGTCTCGTCGCTTGACTGGGCGCAGCCGCTGCCGTTCTTGCGCCGTCTGTTCAAGGAGGAGCCCGTCATGGCCGAGAACCCGCACGACTGGGACGTCGAAACCCGTCTGGTGCGCGGCGGCATGGCCCGCTCGCCCTATGGGGAGATCTCCGAGGCCCTCTTCCTGACCCAGAGCTTCGCCTACGACTCGGCGGAAGCGGCCGACCGGCGGTTCTCCGGCGACGATCCGGGCTTCATCTACCAGCGCTTCGGCAACCCCACGACGCAGATCTTCGAGGACCGTCTGGCGCTGCTGGAAGGCGCCGAGACCTGCCGTTCGACGGCGTCGGGCATGGCCGCGGTGCAGGTGGCGCTGATGGGCCTGTTGAAGGCCGGCGACCATCTGGTGGCGGGCCGCGCGCTCTTCGGCTCCTGCCGCTGGATCATCTCCAACTGGCTGCCGCGGTTCGGGGTCGAGACCACCTATGTGGACGCCACCGACCTGGACGCCTGGAAGAACGCGGTCCGGCCCAACACCAAGGCCTTCCTGGTCGAGAGCCCGGCCAATCCGCTGCTGGAGGTGACCGCCATCGGCGCGGTGGCTGAGATCGCGCACGCCGCCGGCGCCAAGCTGGTGGTCGACAACGTCTTCGCCACCCCGATCTTCCAGAAGCCGCTGGCGCTGGGCGCCGACGTGGTCGTCTATTCCGCCA
>JAFEDM010000484.1 GCA_018241625.1 Pseudomonadota bacterium
AATCGTGGCCCACGTGGCTGGTGGCCATGTACATGCCGTCGTCGCCGACCTGGGTGACACCGCCGCCCTGGGGCGTGCCGATGTGCATCGTCACGTGTTCCCAGATCTTGTTGCGGTCGCCGATCACCAGCTCCGTCGGCTCGCCCTTGTAGCCGGTGTGATGCGGTGGGCCGCCCAGATTGGCGAAGTTGCGGATCGTGCAGTCCTGGCCGATCCGCGTATGGCCCTCGATCACCACATGGCTGGCGAGCGTGGTGTTCGCGCCGATGCGCGCGTGTTCGCCGATGATGCAATAGGGTCCGACCTGGACCCCTTCGGCCAGCTCGGCGCCCTTGGCGACGATCGCCGTGGGATGAATCTCGACGCCCATCTCAGGTGTCCACCACCATGGCGGCCCATTCCGCCTCGGCGGCGACCTTGTCATCGACCATGGCCCGGCCCCTGAACTTGTAGATGTCGCGGCGCGACTGGGTCACCTCGACGGCCATGCGCAGGACCATGCCGGGACGCACCGGGGCGCGGAAGCGGCAGTTGTCGAGCGACATGAAGAAGATCGCCTTGCCGGCGGGGTCGACATCCAGGGACTTCGACATCAGGACCGCACTGGCCTGGGCCATCGCCTCGACGATCAGCACGCCAGGCATCACTGGATAGTTCGGGAAGTGGCCGGCGAAGAAGGGTTCGTTGACCGTCACGCACTTGATGCCGACGATCGACTGGCTGGGGACATAGTCCTCGCAGCGGTCCACGAGCAGGAACGGGATCCGATGCGGAATCCGTTCCATGATCTCGGTGATGTCGATCACGCCCGGGTCGGCGTTCACAGGCGCTCTGGCCATTACCCCTCCTCTTTCGTCCCGCGGTCCTTGCGGGTCATCTGGCGCGCGACCCAGGCTTCCTGGCGCAGCCACTGGCGCATCGGCCGCGCCGGGTAGCCGCCCCAGGTCTCGCCGGCTGGCACATCGCCGATCACGCCGCCGCGCGCCGCGATGCGCGCGCCGTCACCGATGGTGATGTGGTCGGCCAAGCCGACGGCGCCGCCCAGTTGCACGCCGTCGCCCAGCGTCACGCTGCCCGAGATTCCGGTCATGGCGGCCATGACGCAGTTACGCCCGATGCGGCAATTGTGTCCAATCTGGATCAGGTTATCGATCTTGGTGTTCTCGCCGATCGAGGTGTCCTCGAAGGCGCCGCGGTCGATGCAGCTGTTGGCGCCGACCGTCACGCCATCCTGCAGGATCACGCGGCCAAGTTGCGGAATGTCGACCAGGCCCTTGGGCCCCACAGTGGCCCCGAAACCGGCTTCCCCGATCCGGCAGCCGGACAGCAGGCGCACCCGGTCGCCCACCAGGGCGAAGGAGACGCTGACGTTGCTCTCGATCATGCAGTCGCGGCCGATGGCGACGCCGGGACCGATCACGGAATTCGCCCCGATGCGCGTGCCGCGGCCGATCTGGGCGCCTGCGCCGACCACCACGCCGGACGCCAGCTTCACGTCGGCCTCGATCTCGGCGCTGGGCGCGATGGACTGATCGCCGGTGAGCGCCCGTGGCGCATGCAGTCGCCCGGCCGCCAGGGCGTAGCCCAGTTGCGGCGAGGCGAGCTTGAGCGCGACGCACGTCGCCGGCAGACGCGCGGCGTTGGCAGGGGTGACGAAGCAGGCCGCAGCCCGGGTCTCCGCGGCTTGGTCCAGGAACTTGCGATCGCTGACGAAGGTCACGCTGTCGGCGCCCGCGCCGGCCAGGATCGAGACGGCGCGCACCTGTCGACCGCCCTGTGACGGATCGCCGAGTTCGGCGCCCGTCAGACCCGCAAGGTCTGCGAGGCTGACGGGACCGAGGTCTTCGAAGAAGCGCGGATCGGGCATGGCGATGCGGCGACCCGCGGCGTCTTGGCTTACTTCTTGGGCGCGGGCTTGGCGGCCGCCGGGGCCGCGGGACGCGCCGGACCCGGGGTCTGGACGATCGGCGGCGCGCCGCCCGGCGCGGTGTTGGCGCCCGGCTGGTCGAGGCGTTCGCGATCGAAGGCGAACTGGGTGATCTTGCCGTTCAGGGCCGTAGTGACCGCAGGCGTCAGGTCCATCGCCTGGTTGAAGAAGCCGCCCAGCACGGCGCCGTGCTGCAGCAGGATCGAGCAGTTCTTCGCCTGATAGGCCTGGCGCATCAGGGGCTCGGATTCCTGGATAACCCGGCCCACGGCCTTCTGTTCGGTCACCTGCAGTTCACGCTCGCGCACCTGCAGCTTGCGCTGCAGGCCGTTGGCGCGCTGTTGCAGGGCCAGGCCCCGCTGCTGGAAGGTGTTCTCGTCCAGGCTGGCGCGCTGGCCATCGAGGGCCTTCGCGTCGTTGTCGATCTGGGTCTTCTCACCGCCCAGCTCGGCGTTCACCTGGGCCGAAATCTGCTGCAGGCGGGTGGAGACGTACTTGCCCACGGTGGAGTTGGCGACGACCTGGTCCAGGTCGACCACGCAGAGACCGGGGATCGCCGGCCCAGAGGTGATCGGCGGGGCCGCGGGCGCGGCGGCTGGGGCCTGTGCGAAGGCGCTGGAGGCCATGGCGAGGACGGCGATGCTGGCGCCGGCGGCGAAGATCTTGGAGGTCATGTTATCCCTAGAACCGTGTTGCAGTGGAGAACCGGAAGAGCTCGGTACGATCGTACGGCTCCCGTTTCAGGATCTGGCTGAAGTCGAACTGGATGGGGCCCATGGGCGATTTCCAGCGGACGCTCAAGCCGGCGGAAGCGCGCAGGCCCAGGTCGTCCTTGACGTTCGGGTTGTCGATCTTGAGGCCCGTGGTGGTGTCGATGGTCCGCTTGTCGAAGCTGTCCAGCAGGCCTTCAGTGCCGAAGTCGGTGAACAGCGCGGCCTTGATGCCGTACTGTTCCGGCAGGAAGGTCGGCACCGTCAGCTCGATCGAGCCGATGGCATACAGCTTGCCGCCCAGGGCGTCGTTGGTCGCCTGGCCGCCTTCCTGGGAGACCAGGGTCAGGTCGCGCGGCCCGATGCCCGCCACCTGGAAGCCACGGAAGCTCGAGCCGCCCTTGAAGAAGCGGTCGTTGATCCGAATGTGATCGCCGCCCCAGGCCTCGATGTCCCCGGCCGAGCCGGTCAGGCTGAGGATGAAGGTCTTGTTGAACCCGTGGTACCAGGCGCCTTCGGCGATCGTCCGCACGAACCGCACGTCGCCACCGAGGCCCGCGAAGTCCTGGCTGAAGTCGAGGTAATAGCCGCGGGTCGGGTTGATGTAGTCGTTGCGGCGATCGAGGTGGTAGCCGTAGCCCACCTGCGAGGTCAGGAAGTGGCCGCGCTGGTCGCAGAGCGAGGTCGACAGGACCAGGTTCGCCGGATCGCAGAAGGTCGGATCGATCTCCACGTCGTCATCGCGGATCGTATAGTTCAAGCTGCCGCGCGAGTTCAGGCTTAGCGGGAAGCCCAGCCGGAAGCCGATGCCGACGGTGGACTGCTTGTAGGCCGAGAACTGGGTCAGGTCGTAGGTGTAGCCGTAAGCGTCGACGCCGGCGGTCATATCACGGCCGAGGAACCTCGGCTCGGTGAACGACAGGTCCAACTGCTTGCGGAAATAGCCGATCGAGACCCGGGCGCGAACGTCCTCGCCGCGGCCGCGGAAGTTGCGCTCGGTGACCCCCAGGTCGACCACCAGGCGGTCGATGGAGGAGTAGCCGGCGCTGAACGACAGTTCGCCGGTGGGCTGCTCGGTGACCTTCACCTGCAGGCCCGTGCGGTCGGGCGCGGAGCCGGGCGTCTCGGTTATGTCGACGTCCTTGAAGAAGCCCAGCGCCTTGATCTGGTTCTTCGACCGGTCGACCAGCACGCGGTTGTAGGCGTCGCCCTCGGTGACGTTCATCTCGCGGCGGATCACATAGTCCAGGGTCCGCGTGTTGCCGACGATGTCGATGCGGTCGATGTAGACGCGCGGGCCTTCCTTCACGTCGAAGGTCACGTCCACCGTGCCCTTGGCGCGGTTGGGCGTGTAGCGCGGGCGCACGTCCACGAAGGCGAAGCCGGCCGCGCCGGCCGCGAAAGTGAGCGAGTCGGTCGCCTGTTCGATCTTCTCATCCTGGTAGATGTCGCCCCGCTTGAACGGGACCAGGGCTTCCAGGACGTTCTTGTCGAGCTTCTTAAGGTCGGTCTCGACGCTGATCTTGCCGAACTTGTACTCCGGCCCCTCGTCGATCGTGTAGGTGACCACGAAGCCGTTCTTGTCCGGGGACAGCTCGGCGACGGCCGATGCCACGCGGAAGTCGTAGAAGCCGCGGTTGCGATAGTACTTCCGCAGCTGCTCCTTGTCGTACTCCAGCCGGTCCGGGTCGAAGTTCGAGTTGGACGAGAAGAACTTGTACCAGTGGGTCTGTTCGGTCACGACGACGTCGCGCAGCTCGTCGTCGGAGAAGGCGTGGTTGCCGAGGAAGTTGACCCGCAGGATGCCGCTCTTCGGGCCCTCGTCGATCTTGAAGATCAGGTCCACGCGCTTCTGGGGCAGTTCGACGATCTGCGGCGTCACATTGGCCGAGATGCGGCCCGCGCGCCGATAGAGCTCGATGATCCGCCCGACGTCCGACTGCGCCTTGGCGCGGGTGAAGATGCCGCGCGGGCGCACCGTCACCTCGTCGCGCAGCTTGTCTTCCTTGATCGAGCTGTTTCCCTCGAAGATCACCCGGTTGATGATCGGGTTCTCGGTTACGGTGACGACCAGTTCGCCTTCGGGCGTCAGATCCAGGGTTTCGTCGGAGAACAGTTCGGTGCGGGCCAGGGCCTTGATGCCGAGGTCTTCCTTGGCCGGATCGATCGTGTCGCCCACCTGGAACGGCAGATAGGAGATGACCGTTGTCGGTTCGATGCGCTCGTTGCCCCGCACGGTGATGCGGCGGATCACGCCGGTCGGCCCGGCGGGCGCAGCCGGCGCGGCGGCGACCGGCGCGGGCGCGGTGGCCACCGGAGCGGCCGACCCGGGCGGAGTCTGGGCGGGTGCGGCCTGAGCCGGTGGCGGCGCGGCGCGCTGAGGTTGCGCGAACGCCAGGCCTGGCGTGGCCAGCGCGGTCGTCGCCATCAAGCCGGCAAGACCGGAAACTAGCGCAGCGCTACGGGCGCGGTGTCTTTGCATCGAATCAGCCGTTTAGGGAAAGCGGGGTCAGGAGAATAGACCGCCGAGGAAATTGAACACACGCAGCCGCTGCAGATCGTTCCAGGTGGCGAACAACATCAATCCGAGAACGAGCGCAAGGCCCACGCGATACCCTGCCGCTTGAACCTTGGCAGCAAGTGGGCGCCGCGCCACGGCTTCATACGCATAGAACAGCAGGTGTCCCCCATCGAGCACAGGGATCGGCAGCAGGTTCAGGAAGCCGATGCCCACCGAGATGGCCGCGATCATCTGCAGGGCGGTCAGCAGCAGGTTCAGCGCTAGGGTCGTGGGATCCTTCGAGACCTCGGCCACCTGTTTCACCAGGTCGCCGGACATCTGGGCCATGCCCACCGGCCCCGCCAGCTGGGCGGCGGTCTCGTGGCCCGTGATCATCCGGCCGATGTAGAAGACGTTGGTCGCCACCACGTCGTAGGTCTTGGCCACGCCCTTGCCGAGCGCCTCGATCGGCCCATAGCGGACGATCCGGCTGTCCTCGGGCCGGTTGGAGAAGGCGATGCCGATCTTGCCGAGCTGTTGGACATGGCCCAGCCCGTCCGGGACGGGTCCACGAACCGGCGTCACATTGGTCACGAACTGACGGCCGCCGCGATCGACCACCAGGCTGATCGGAACGCCCGTCCGCAGGACCACCAGCTCCTTCACCTGATCGAAGGTCTTCACCGGCTTGCCGTCGGCCTTGACGATCAGGTCGCCGGCCTGCAGGCCCGCCTGCGCCGCGGGCGTATCCGAGAACACGGCGGCGACCCGCGCGACGGAGACCACTTCCCCGAAGGCCAGGATCACGCCGGCGAAGATGACGATCGACAGTACGAAGTTGGCGATCGGGCCCGCCGCGCTGATCAGCGCGCGCTGCCAGATCGGCTTGAAGTAGTGATATTGCTTCAGCGCGCCTTCGCCTTCCCGGGCGACAATGTCGCGGCGCAGCAGGTCCAGGTCTTCGGTGTCGGGCACGCTGGCGGCGTTGTCGTCGCCGGCGAAGCGGACGTAGCCGCCGATCGGCAACCACGCGAGCCGCCATTTCACGCCCGACCTGTCGGTGTGTTCCACGATCGACTTGCCGAAGCCGATCGAGAAGACGTCGATCTTCGCGCCGACCGCCTTGCCCGCCAGGAAGTGGCCGAACTCGTGGATCACCACGACCGGCCCGATGATGACCAGATAAGGCAGAACGTGGATCAGAAGACTGAGCATCGGCGTCTAGGCCTCCCGGTTCCGCACGGCTACGTCCATCTCCACTCCCGACATCACGCGTGCGCTGGAGCCATAAGGCTGCTTACCACCTCATCCGCCACGCGGCGCGCCGTCGCATCGGTGATGCGGGCGGCGTCGACCGGGTCGTTCTGAGACGGCCGCAGCAACTCCTGGCGATCCATCCGCGCAAGCGTCTCCTCGACAGTTGCGGCAATATCAAGGAAGCCGATCCGGCCCTTGAGAAAGGCCGCGACGGCGACCTCGTCGGCGGCGTTCATCGCCGCGGGGGCCGCGCCCCCGGCGATCAACGCGGCCTTGGCGATTTTCAGCGCCGGGAACCGTTCTGGATCGGGCGCCTCGAAGGTCAGAGGCTCGCGGGTCAGATCCAGCGGCTTGGCCGGCCAGGGCAAGCGCTCGGGCCAGGCGAAGGCGCAGGCGATCGGCGCGCGCATGTCGGGCGGACCCAGCTGCGCCAGGGTCGAGCCGTCGGCGTATTCGACCAACGAATGGACGATCGACTGCGGATGGATGAGGACGTCGACCCGCTCCGGCGGCATGGCGAAAAGATAGGCTGCCTCAATGACTTCCAGCCCCTTGTTCATCATGGTGGCGGAGTCGATCGTGATCTTGGCGCCCATGCTCCAGTTGGGATGGGCCAGGGCCTGCTCGGGCGTCGCGCGGGCCATCTGCTCGCGGCTCCAACTGCGGAACGGCCCTCCCGAGGCGGTGAGGATCAGGCGGTTCACATGCTGGGCGTTGGCGGGCGAGAACACCTGGAAGATCGCCGAATGCTCGGAATCGACCGGGATCACCGCCCCGCCGGCCAGCTTGGCCGTGCGCAACAGCTGCGGCCCCGCGCAGATCAGGCTCTCCTTGTTGGCCAGGGCGACGACCGCGCCCGCCTGGGCAGCGGCCAGCGTGGGGGCCAGACCCGCGAAGCCGACGATGGCCGACATCACCCACTGGGCGTCGGCGGCAGCCGCCTCGATCACCGCGCCCTGCCCCGCCATCGCCCGCACGCCGGAGCCCGCCAGTCGCTCCCGCAGGATCGGCAGCGCCGCCTCGTCCTCGATCACCGCCATCTGCGGGCGCCACCGCAGCGCCTGTTCGGCCAGCCGCTCGACGTTGCGGCCGGCTACCAAGGCGACCATTTCGACCTCGGCTTCCGCCTTCTCGAACAGGTCGAGGGTCGAAAGCCCCACCGAGCCCGTGGAGCCCAGGACGCTGACCTTGCGCGGCAGGCTCAATGTCCCCACCCCAGATGATTGGCCAGGCGCGCGACGGCCATCACCACAACCGCGAACATCAGGCCGTCGACCCGGTCCAGCAGGCCGCCGTCGCCGGGGATCAGGTCGCCGGAATCCTTCACGCCGAAGCGCCGCTTCAGCGCCGATTCCCAAAGGTCACCCGCCATGGTCGCCAGGCCTACCGCCAAACCGATAAAGGCCGCCGCCCAAAGGCTGAGGTTGAAATAGGGCAAGGAAGCCATGGCCGTGCCCGCCGCCATGGCCGTCAGCAAGCCCCCGAAAAAGCCCGACCAAGTCTTGTTGGGTGAGAAGCGGGGCCACAGCTTGGGGCCCTTCATCAGGCTGCCGATGGCGAAGGCCCCGATGTCGGCGCCCCAGGTGCAGGCGAACAGCATCAGGGTCCACCACACGCCCTGGTGGGTCTGGCGCAACCAGATCAGGCAGACGGCGGCCGGGGCGATATAGGCCACGCCATAGGCGGCATCCGCCGGCCGCTCGGCCACGCCACGCGCCACCAGGGCCGCGGCCAAAGCGCCAAACGGCAGCGCCAGCCAGGCCAGGACGAAGTGGTCGCGATAGCCCAGGAACACGCCGACCAGGATCGCCGCCGTCACCGCCGCGGCGACGCGCACCGGCGAACGCGGCGCGCTCATCCCGCCCCATTCGATGGCCAACAAGGCCACGCCGACGGACACCATCAGGAGGTAGGGCAGCGCCTCATGCCGGCCCTGGAGGGCCACGACCCATGGCTGGTGCGCCCCCAGGGTCGCGTAGAGGGCCGTCGGAACCAGGACAAAGCCGGAAGC
>JAFEDM010000485.1 GCA_018241625.1 Pseudomonadota bacterium
GTGCAGGTGGCCGCGCGCTTCCTCTATGGCGCCGTGGCCGCCAGCCTGCCGGTGCGCTCCGAGGGCCGGGTGATCGCCGACCCCAACCCGTTCCCGGCCTACAAGGACTATCGCTGGGGCGACCAGCAGAAGCCGTTCGCCGAGAAGCTGTTGCAGGGGCCGCCCTCGGTCACCGACGGCGCCGGCCACGCCACCCAGAGCTTCCACTCGGAAGACCTGGGCGGCTCGACCCAGCCGCTGATGGCGATGTTCTCGGCCTCGGTGTTCGAGCCGGGCGGCCGGCCGGTGACCGAGCAGGCCAACCTCAAGGTCCACCTGAAGCCGCTGTACCTCGGCGTGAAGACCACCAGCGTTGGGGCGGGCGACGAGCCCGCCCAGACCTTCGACATCATCGCCGTCGACGCCTTCGGCCGCCGCGTGCCCGCCGCCAAGGTGCACTACAGGCTGATCACCGAGCGCTGGAACTACGACTGGTTCGAGCAGAACGGCCGCTGGGGCTGGCGGCGCACCAGCCGCGACATCCCGATCGCCGAAGGGCTGGTCGACATCTCGGCCAAGACTGGCGCGAGGATCGCCAAGAAGCTGCCTTGGGGCGACTACCGCCTGGAGCTGGACGAGATGACCACCGGCGCACGCACGGTGATCCGCCAGAGCTCCGGCTGGTCGGAGCCCGCCGACGGGGTCGAGCCGCCGGACGCGGCCCGGGTCTCCGCCGTGCGCACCGGCTATCAGACCGGCGACACGGTCGAGGTCCACGTCCAGGCGCCCTTCGCCGGCGAAGCCGAGGTGGCGGTGGCCACCGACCGGCTGATCAGCTCCAAGTCGGTCACCATCCCGAAGGACGGCGCGACGATCCGCCTGAAGGCCGACGCGGCCTGGGGCGGCGGCGCCTATGTGATGGTGACCGTCATCCAGCCGCGCGACCCGGTCTCCAGCCCCAAGCCGCGCCGCGCGCTCGGTCTGGTCTATATTCCGCTGGAGCCGCCGGGCCGGAAGCTGTCGGTGGCGCTCAACACCCCGCAGATCATCGACTCGAAGGCGCCGGTGACCGTGCCGCTCACCGTCAAGGGCCTGGGCTTCGGCGAGAAGGCGCACCTGACGCTGGCGGCGGTGGACGAGGGCGTGCTGCGCCTGACCCACCAGAAGAACCCCGACCCGATCGGCTGGTACTTCGGCAAGCGCGCCTTCAACCTGGGCTATCGCGACGACTACGGCCGCCTGCTCGACCCGAACCTGGGCGCGGCGGGCGCAGTGAATTTCGGCGGCGACGAGTTCGGCGGCGCGGGCCTGACGGTGGTGCCGACCAAGACCGTCGCCCTGTGGTCCGGGGTGGTCGACACCGACGCCGGCGGCCACGCCACCATCCACCTGCCGCCCGGCGACTTCAACGGCCAGCTGCGGCTGGTGGCCGTCGCCTGGACCGACAAGGCGGTGGGCAACGGCGTCGCCGACATGACCGTGCGCCAGCCGGTGGTGGCGGAGCTTTCCCTGCCCCGCTTCCTGGCCCCCGGCGACCGCGCCCAGGCGACGCTGGAGCTGGACAATGTGGCCGGCAAGCCGGGCGCCTATCGCGCCGATATCCTGGGCTCCGGCGGGTTCGCCGCGCCGCCCGGGCGGGTCTACACCTTGGGTCTTGGTCAGCGGATCGCCCAGCGCCTCGACATCGTCGCGCCCCGCTCGCCGTCGATCGGCTCGGTGCAGCTGAAGGCCACCGGCCCCGGGTTCGTCGCCGACAAGCGCTATCCGCTGCAGACCCGCCTCGGCTGGGGCCCGACCACCAAGGCGACGAGCGTCCTGCAGCAGCCGGGCGAAGCCTTCACGCCACCCGCGGCTCTGCTCAGCGGATTCACGGCCGGCGGGGTCAGCATGACGGTGTCCTACTCACCGTTCCGCGGCTTCGACCCGGCGCCGATCGCCGCGGCCCTGTCGCGCTATCCCTATGGCTGCAGCGAACAGCTGGTCTCGACCGCCTCGCCGCTGATCTACGTGGCCGACATCGGCATGGCCACGAAGGTGCGCGGGCCGACCGGCGCGCTGAACTATGCGGTCGCCAAGCTGCTCGACCGCGAGGCTCTGGACGGCTCGTTCGGTCTGTGGCGCGTCGGCGACGGCGAGGCCGATCCCTGGCTCGGCGCCTACATCGTCGACTTTCTGCTCGAGGCCCGCAGCCACGGCGCCTATGTGCCGGAAGACGCCATGGCGCGCGCCCTGTCGGCCATGAAGCAGGTCTCCAAGCCCGACGGCTTCTCCTCCGTCGGCTACGAGATGAACGTGGCCTACGGCAACGGCCCCTACGCCCAGATCCGGCGCGAAGAGAACGCGCGCCGCCGCAGCCGCGCGGCCGCCTACGCCCTCTACGATATGGCCAAGGCCGGCCAGGGCGATCTTGCCCGCCTGCGCTGGTTCCACGACGTGGGCTTCAAGACCGAGGCCTCGCCGCTGGCCCGGGCGCAGATCGGGGCCGCCTTGGCCGCCATGGGCGACCGCCAGCGGGCGCACGACAGCTTCGTCCAGGCCGTGGCCGCCCTCGGCTTCAAGGAGCCCGGCGACTGGTACCAGAGCCCGTTGCGCGACCTGGCCGGCGTCATCGCGCTGGCCTACGAGGCCGGCGAGACCCCGATCGCGCGGCAACTGCAGGGCAGGCTGGAAGACACCGTCCGCGCGCCCGACCAGCTCAACACCCAGGAGCAGGGTTTCCTGCTGCGCGCCGCGCGGGCGATGTTCGCCGCCGTCGGGCCGACCAGCATCCAGGCCAGCGGCGTCACGCCCATGGGCGCCAACCGCTATGGCGTGGGCCGGCTGGCCGACGCGCGGCTGGTCAACGCCGGCAGGGCCGCGATCTGGCGCACGGTGACGGTGTCGGGCCTGCCCACGACGCCACCGCCTGCCGACGCTCAAGGGCTGCGGCTCGAGAAGCGGTTCCTGACGCTCAACGGCGCGCCGGCCGACCTCTCCTCCCTGAAGCAGGGGGAAAAGCTGATCGTGCGCCTCTCCGGCCAGTCCGGCGACCAGCGCTCCATGCTGACCGTCGTCGACGACGCCCTGCCCGCCGGCCTGGAGATCGAGGCGGTGCTGAAACCGGCCGACGCCCAGGGCGCGGCGAGCAACAGGGAGGACAGCGACGACAACGCCGCCAGCGACCGCAAGGCCGCGCCGGGGCGCTTCGCCTTCCTGGGCAAGCTGGCCGAACCGCAGCTTCAGGAGAAGCGCGACGACCGCTATGTGGCGGCGCTGAAGCTGGAGGGCGCCGAGCCCTTCGTCCTGGCCTATGTGGTCCGCGCGGTGACGCCGGGCGACTTCTTCGCGCCGGGCGCCGAGGCCCGCAACATGTACCGGCCGAGCGTCAACGCCCACACGGCGCCCGGCCGCCTGAAGATCGCGCCCGCCGCGCCATGACACTCACCCCGCTCCGGAGGCGGCTCTTGACCGTCGCCGGGGCCGTCGCGGCGGCCCTGGCGGTGGGCGTGGGCTTGAGCGCGGCGACCCTGCCGCTCGGCAAGCTTCGACGCTCGTCGCCCGTGGTGCTGGATCATCGCGGCGTGTGGCTGCGGGCGCTGCCGGTGGAGGGCGGCCGCTGGCGGCTGCGCGCCGATCTCGACCGCACCGACCCGGTGTTCATCCAGCGGCTGATCGCGCTGGAGGACCGCCACTTCTGGTTTCACCCCGGCGTCGATCCGGCCGCCCTGGTCCGCGCGGTCGCCTCCGACGTCAGCGCCGGCCACGTCCGCTCGGGCGGCTCGACGCTCACCATGCAGCTCGCGCGGCGGCTGGAGCCGCGCCGCCGCA
>JAFEDM010000486.1 GCA_018241625.1 Pseudomonadota bacterium
AGCAGGCGAAGGAATGAGCGAAGCGCACCGTGTCCGGCAGGCTGAGCGCGCCCAGCCGTTCGGCCATGGCCTGTGCGGCGGCCGCCGTGCCTTCGCGATGGAAGGTCACCGAGGCCTGCCGCGTCTCCTCGATCTGGTTGAAGACCGCCAGGCCGTCCTCGGCGCGGATCACATCGCCCAGCACCCGGCCCAGGAAGCGGACGGTGGCGCGCAACTGGTCGGGGATCGATGTGCTCATGGCGGCTTTAGGAAAAGCCACAGGCCGGCGGGTGCGTCATCTGGTTTCCTCAACCTGGACCGGTGATAGTCGTTCCAGCTTCCGCTAAGGGAATGGGCATGACCCCGCACGACGCCCTAGACCGCATCCGCCGCTATGACGGTCGGCTGAAGGCCTTCGTGCAGGTCTTCGAACCGCCGTTGGGCGTCGGCCCCGGCCCGATCTTCGCGATCAAGGACCTGTTCGACGTGGTCGGCGTCCCGACGGGCGGCGGCGCGCGCGTGCCGCTGGCCAAGGCGCCGGCCGCCAACGCCGTGGTCGTCGACAAGCTTCTGAACGCCGGCTGGCGGGCGATCGGCAAGACCCAGACCGTCGAGCTGGCCTACGGCGGCTGGGGCACCAACCGCGCCGTGGGCGCGCCGCACAATCCATGGGACCACACCATCCATCGCGCGCCGGGCGGCTCGTCTTCCGGTTCGGCGGTCGCCGTGGCGGCCGGCTTCTGCGACGCGGCCCTGGGCAGCGACACCGGCGGGTCGGTGCGCATCCCGGCGTCCACCTGCGGTGTGGTGGGGCTGAAGCCGGGGCGCGGCCTGGTCAGCCTGGCCGGCGTCCATCCGCTCGCGCCGTCGCTCGACACCGTGGGCGCGCTGGCCAAGGACGTGACGACGGCGGCGCGGATGCTGGCGGTGATCTCGGGACCGGACGGGGCGAACGCCATGCGCGGCGCCTTCGACGCCGAGGCGGCGCTATCCGCCGAGGTGGAGGGCCAGCGCGTGGCCGCCATCCCGCTGGAGCATCTTGGCGAGGTCGACGCCGACGTCGGCCGTCTCTACCTCGCGGCGCTGGAGCGACTGCGCAAGACCGGCGTCACCGTGCAGATGGTGCGCCCGCCCAAGGCGCTGGACGAGAGCTTCGCCCCCAACGGCCTGATCATGGCCGGCGAAGGCTGGCGCATCTGGCGCGAGCGGATCGAGACCCACCGCGACGTCATGGACCCCTGGATCGTCCGCCGCTTCGAGGTCGGCAGGGACATCTCCGACGCGCAGCTGGCCGAGGCCCACGACCGCCGCGCCGCCGACCAGCGCGAGTTCCACGGCTGGCTCTCGGCCTACGATGGCCTGGTCACGCCCACCTGCCCGATCCCCGGGCCGCCGATGGATCAGGTCGACGAGACGATCTCGCCGCTCAGCCGCCTGACGCGCGCCGCCAACTATCTGGACCTGCCGGGGATCAGCGTCCCTTGCGGCCTGACATCGGAAGGCATGCCCGCGGGCCTTCAGATCCTCGGCAATCCTCGCGACGAGGCCGCGGTGGTCGCCCTCGGCGCCGCCTTCGAGAAGGTCAGCGGCTGGAACGGCCGCCTGCCGGACCTGGCGGGTTTCGCCTAGGTCGACCGCTTCCGCGGCTTCCGGGGCTTGGCCGCGGCCACGAGCCGCGCGGCATCGGCCAGCAGGGCGGCGAGTTCGTCCGCCTCCACGACATCCAGCCGCACCAGCACCGCCGGATAGCCGCGGTAGTGCGGGTCGTCGAAGAACCGGTCCGGTGCAACCTCGATCAGGAACTCCTTGCGCGCCATCGGGCAACGCACTGCCAGGACGTCGAGCCGGGGCGCACGGGGCTGCTTCGGATGCACCCGTTCCTTGAAGCTCCAAGCGAAGCCCCTGCCATCGACGTGGAACGAGAGCTGTCGCTCGTCGCAGGTATCGACGGCGCGCTCGATGACGGCGGTCAGCCGGCGGACCTCGTCGGGCGTGATCATGCGCGGGCTGTTCCGGGCATCACGCCGTGCGCCAAGCGGCCGGCATGGATCACGCAATCGCGCGGCGGCATCCGCGCCACGGCCTCGGCTGAACAGGCGGCGCGCACCAACACCACGTGGGCGGGGTCGCCGGCCTTGGGCCACAGTTGCTCGCCGGTCACGCTGAGCGGCGTCGGACCGCCGGTGGCCAGCCGCAGGGATTGGGAGATGCTAAGCTCGTCCTTCCAGCCGTAGATCTGGCAGGCGGTCCAGGCCCGCAGCAGCACGTCGCACTGACCGAAGACGCCCCAGAAATCCACCACCGTGTCGGTGCCGGTGTAGACCGGCACGCCGGCGTCCAGCAGGGCCGGGATCGGCATCACCGCGGGCCCCATCGGGACGGTGGACGCCACCGACATGCCGGCTTGCGCCATGAGGGCGGCCATGTCCTTCGCCTCAGCCTCCGACAGCGCCTCCAGGCAGAAGCAGTGGCTGAAGGTCACCCGGCCCTTCAGCGACGGCTCCTGATCCACCCGCGCGGCGATGCGTTTGATCGCGGCGATCCCGCTGGGCCCCGGCTCATGCAGGTGCATGTCGATGGGGGCTTTGAAGTCGTGGGCGATCTGCAGGACCGTGTCGACCGAACGCTCCATGCCGCCGTCGACGGCGGTGGGGTCTATGCCGCCCACATGGGTCGCGCCCAGGGTCATGGCCTCCCGCATCAGCGACTCGACGTGAGCGCTGACCAGACCGTGCTGCGGAAAGGCCACGATCTCGTGGCCGAAGGTCGGCGCCAGACGGTCCAGAGCCTGCTTCAGCCGCACCAGGTTGCCCGTGCCGATCACCGGATCGACGTTGCACTGGCTGCGCGCGAAGGTCGTGCCGCGTGACTGGCAGAGCCGCACCAGACGCTCCGCATGAACCTCGACGCCCGCCAGCATGCCAGGCTCCAGCCGCTGCTCGATGGCGATCTGGCCGGGGATGCCGTGCTTCACCCGAGGCGCGACCCAGGGGTCGCCGTAAAAGGTCTTGTCGAGGTGGATGTGCATGTCCCGGAACGCGGGCAGCATGAGCAGGCCCTGGGCGTCATAGGCCTTGGCCTCGGCTGGAAGCGGCGCGCCGGTCGGGCTCACGGCGGCGATGCGGCCGCTGGCGATCCGCACGTCGAACAGGCCGGTGCGCGTGGCGCTGACGCCTTCGGCGTCGTGGTCGTAGCCCGTCTCCAGGCGCACGTTGCGCAGAACATAGGCGTCGGCTGGCGCGGCTTCTGATGACGACGCGGCGCCGAGCGCGAGGACGCTGGCGCCGAGGACCGCGCGCCGGGATGGATGGGATGGGCTCATGGCCCAGTCATGCCAGAATGGCCGCCGACGTCTACTCCGACCGCAACGCCGGCGCGGGCCGTTTCGACAGCGCCTGGAAGGCCGCCAGCAGGCCGCCGATCCCCGCCACCAGCGCCGCCGCGCCCAACAGCGCCAGCACGCCGGCCCAGTCCATGCTCCACTTGGCGTGGAACACTCGCACCACCACCGGCCAGGCCGCGCCATAGCCCAGGGCCACGCCCGCGGCGCCGGCGATCGCGCCGACCGCGCCGTATTCCAGCACATAGGCGCTGAGGATCTGCGCCCGCGACGCGCCCAGCACCTTCAGCGTCGCGGCCTCCCGCGTCCGCGCCCGGGCCCGCGCGGCGATCGCGCCGGCCAGGACCAGCAGGCCCGCGAGCGCCGCCACCGCCGCCGCGCCGCGGATCGCGAGCGCCAGGCGATTGAACAGGTCGGTCGCCGCCTCCAGTTGCTCGCGCACCGAGATCAGGTTCACGGTCGGGAAGCTCTGGCCGAGCTGGTGGGTGACCGCCGCTCCCTATGCACGGCTCGCCTTGGCGATGGCGACCTGGCGCAGCATCGCGCCGGCCAGCGCATCCGGCGTGACCACCACCGGGAAACTGGCTCCGAAGCCGCCCACGTCCACCTTGCGCAACACCGCGACCTTGGCCTGGATGTCGCGCCCCAGGATCGACAGGGTGATGGCGTCGCCCACCTTGATCCGCGCGCCGCGCGCCACGTCGCTGTCCAGCGCGACCAGCGGCGGGCCGGCATAGGCGGCAGGCCACCATTTGCCGTCCTCGATCCCGGCGCCGTCCGGCTCCGCCCCGATGGCCGACATGGTGATGTCGCTGTCGTAGGCCCAGCGATCCTGGCGATCGAGCTTGGAGACGTCCACCGGCTGGCCGCGCACGGCGGTGATGCGGCCGGTCACGAACGGTTCGCGCAGATAGTTCCTGGCGGTCAACGGCTGGCCGAAGGCGCGGGCGACCGCGGCGTCGAACTCGCCCGTGCGGTCGCCGGGGATGTCGGTGAAGACCAGCGCCGGCGCAGTGCGCGGCGCCACTTCCGCCACCTGGTTCAGCAGCGCCGACTGGATCAGCACCACGCAGGCCAGCAGCGCCACGCCCAGGCCGATGGCCGGCGAGGCCGTGCGCGCCGCCGAATGCGGGCCGGCGAGGTTGGCGAGGCCGATACGCAAGGGTCCCCGCGCGCCGGCCCGCGCCTTGCCGGCGAACACCGCCGAGCCCCAGCCCAGCGCCCAGAGCAGGCCGAAAGACACCGCGACGCCGGCGATCATGATCCCGGCGGCGAGCGGGGTGGGCGCGGTGACCACCGCCATGGCGGCCAGGCCCGCGGCCGCCAGAACGGCGCCCACGATCTCCGGCCCGATGCGGAAGGCGCCTTCCAGGTCGCTGCGGAACAGGCTAGCCGGCGGCGTCGAGCGCGCCCGGCCCAGCGGCGCCAGCGAGAAGGCGGCGGCCGAGAGCAGGCCGAAGGCGGCGGCCTTGGCCAAGGGCCACGGGTAGACCGCGAACAGGGCCGGCACCGGCAGCTTGTCCTTGACGATCTCGCCCATCACCAGTGGCGCGGCCGCACCCACCGCCAGGCCGATGGCGACGCCCAGCGCCGCCAGCAGCCCGATCTGGATGAGGTAGATGTCGCGGACAAGCTGCCCTTCCGCGCCCAGGGCCTTCAGGGTGGCGATCACCGGCTTGCGGGCTTCCAGATAGGCGCTCACCGCCCCGAAGACGCCCAGGCCGCCCGCCACCAGCGAGGCCAGACCGATGAAGCCGAGGAAGTATTCCAGCTGGTCTATGAGGCGATGGATTCCAGGCGCCGCGTCCTCGCGGTCGCGGATCCGCACCAGACCGCCCAGATCGCGGTGCAGCCGCGCCTTCGCCTCGGCGAGTGAGGCGCCTGGCGGCAGGGCGACACGCGCGGTCTCGCCGAATGGCAAGCCGCGGGTCATGAAGCCGCCGCGCTGCATGGCCGCGATGTTGGTCAGCACCCGCGGGCCGAGCGCGAAGCCGCGCGCCAGCCGGTCGGGCTCCTCCAGCAGCACGCCGTTCACCTGCAGCGGCAGGTTCCCGGCCAGGAACTGGTCACCCACCTTCAGGCGCAGGCGGTCGAGCAACGCCTGCTCCACCAGCGCCCCATCGACGCCGCCGGCTTTCGGTGGGGCGATGGCCGCCTGGACCGTCGTCACGCCGGCCGCCGCGCCTTTGAACGTCACCTGCCCGGCCAAAGGATAGGCGTCGTTGACGCCGCGCAGCTCCACCAGCCGCCGCTCGCTGGAGGGCGCCTCGGCCATGGCCATGGAGGCCACGGCGTAGGAGACGCGGCCTTCGCGCGAGAGGATCGCCTGCTCCTTGGCGTCGAACGCGCGGCCGCGGACGTTCAGCGCCAGGTCGCCGCCCAGGATCTCGCTCGCCTGGCTCGCCAGGCCCCTACGGAAGGCCTCGGCGGTCGAGCCGGCGGCTGCGATCGCCGCCACGCCCAGCGCGAGGCAGGCCAGGAAGATGCGGAAGCCGCGCACGCCGCCGCGCAGCTCGCGCGCCGCGAACCGGAAACTGAGCGGCGTCACGCGATCACGGTCTCCGGCGTCGCCACCCGGCCGTCGCGCAGCCGCACGATGCGGTCAGCGCGCTGGGCCAGGCTCTCGTCGTGGGTCACCAGCACCAGGGCGGCGCCTGTCTCGGCGACCAGGTCGAACATCATGTCCGCGACCTTGTGGGCGTTGGCTGCGTCGAGGTTGCCGGTGGGCTCGTCGGCGAACAGCAGGGCCGGCCGCGAGGCCAACGCGCGGGCTAGCGCCACACGCTGCTGCTCGCCGCCGGACAGCTGGTGCGGATAGTGGTGGTGGCGCGCCGACAGGCCGACCCGCTCCAGCCAGGCCCGCGCCGTGGCGGTGGCGTCGGGAACCCGCGCGATCTCCAGCGGCGCGGCGACGTTCTCTTCCGCCGTCATGTTCGGCAGCAGGTGAAAGCTCTGGAAGACCAGCGAGACGCGGCCCCGGCGCAGACGGGCGCGACCGTCCTCGTCGAGCCCGGCCAGGTCCTGGCCGAACAGCTTCACCCGTCCGCCGGTGGGCCGCTCCAGCCCCGCCGCCACCGCGATCAGCGAAGACTTGCCCGAGCCCGAAGGACCGATCAGGGCCACGCGCTCGCCGCGCTTCACGGTCACGTCCAGCCCCCGCAGGATCTCCACCGGCCCGGCGGCGGACGGCAGGGTCAGGGCGACCTGCTCGAGCACGAGCGGGTCGGCGGCGTCGGTTTCGGTCAAAGCGGGCCCTCTTTGCGGTCGGGAGGCGTTTCGGCGGCGTTCAGTTCACCCTAGATAGGACAGGCGCATGGCCGATACACGATCCCTTTCCGTTTCCCGCCGCTCCCTTTTCGCCGCGGCGCTTGCCGCCTTGCCCCTGCCGGCCTTGGCCGCCGGCAAGGCCAAGGTGGTGACCATCCTGGGCGACTCGATCACCGCCGGCCTCGGCCTGCCGGCCGCCGCCGCCCTGCCCGCCCAGCTTCACGACGCGCTGACCAAGCTGGGGGTCGCCAACATCGTGCGCGGCGCCGGCGTCTCCGGCGACACGGCCGCGGACGGCGCGGCGCGGGTCGACTTCAGCGTCCAGGCCGACACCGCCCTGGCGATCGTGGCCCTCGGCGGCAACGACCTGCTGCAGGGCGTCGACCCGAAGACCACCCGCGCCAACCTGGCGAAGATCGTGCAACGGCTGAAGCAGCGCCACATCGGCGTGGTGCTCTGCGGCCTGAAGGCCCCGGCGGAGCTGGGCGCGCACTATGCCCGGGACTACGACGCCACCTTCGGCGCGGTCGCCAAGGCGGAGGGCGTCACCCTGTTCCCCGACCTGCTGGCGGGCGTGGGCCGCAACCCGGCGCTGAACCAGGGCGACTCCATCCACCCCAACGCCAAGGGCGTGCAGATCATCGCCGGCAAGCTGGCGCCGGTGGTCGCGAGGGAACTCCGCAAACGGCCCTAGGCGGGGATCGTCGCCTCGGGCGGCAGATCGGAACCGGCCGGGCGGCCGAACCTCCAGGTGAGCGCCGGCAACAGCACCAGGCTCGCCACCGTGGAGGTGATCAGGCCGCCGAGGATGACGATCGCCATCGGCCCCTGGATCTCGCGCCCTGGCTGCCCCGTGGAGATCGCCAGCGGGGCTACGCCCAGGCCGGTGACCAGCGCCGTCATCAGGATCGGCGTCACCCGTTCGCGGGTTCCGAGCAGGATGGTCTCGATGGACCAGGGCTTGCCGTCCTCGTCGGTGAGCTGGTCGATGTGGGCGATCAGCAGGATGGCGTTGCGCGCCGCCACCCCGAACAGGGTCACGAAGCCCACGAGCGACCCCAGCGACAGACTGGCGCCGGTCAGGGCCACGGCGATCACGCCGCCGACCAGGGCGAAGGGCGTCGACGCCCGGATCCGGACCGTTGTCCGCCCGCTGCGGAACGCGATGAGCAGCAGGGCCACCACGCCGCCGAAGGCGATGGCCGTGTTGAACAAGAGCTCGTTGCGCGCGGCCAGCGCGCCCTGGGCCGCGCCGGAGTATTGCAGGAAGACGCCGGGCGGCAGCTTCACCTTGGCGGCGATGGCCTCCTGCACGGCCTTGGTGACCTTGGCGACGTCCCGCGGCGCGGGATTGGCGGTCACCGCCTGGCGCGGCCGGCCGCCGTCATGCCGCACGAGGGTCCTGGTCTCGGTCAGATAGACCTTGGCGATGGTCTTCAACGGCACCGCCGTCCCGGTCGAGGATCGGATCAGCAGGTCGCCCACCGCTTCCGGGTCACGTCGCAGGTCGGGCGGCGTGGTCACCGCGATGTCGATGGTCCGCGTCTCCTGGAAAATCTTCGAGGCGTCTTCGCCCTCGTAGGCCGCGCCGATGGCGTCGAGCGCGTCGGCCGGCGACACGCCGAACCGGGCCATGGCCGCATAGTCGAGGTTGACCCGGACCACCGGCGTCTTCGGCGGCGTCTGCACCGTGACGTCCACCGCGCCCTTCACCGTCTTCATGACGTCGGAAATCTGGTCGGCCACCTTGTCGAGGGTATCCAGGTCGGCGCCATAGACGCCGACCACCAGGGCCGCGGTCTCGCCGGAGATCGACTCGCTGATCCGGTCGCCCAGGAAAGTCACCACCTCGGTCTTCAGGCCGGGATAGCTGTCTAGCACCTTGTGGATGCCGCCCTGGATCTCGTCCTGCCGATGACCGGAAAGGTGCGGCTTGAGCTCCACGTGGAACTCGGTGCGCTCGGGGCCGAAGGGATCCTCGCCGCCGGGCGCGCGGCCGATCTGCTGTTCGATGCTCTGCACGCCGTCGATGGCCAGGATGTCGCGGCTGATCTTCTCACCGTAGTCGCGCATCACC
>JAFEDM010000487.1 GCA_018241625.1 Pseudomonadota bacterium
AGCCCGGCGTTGCTGTTCTGGCTCCTGGCGTTGGATTGCCGCCAGTAGACCTGGCCGGTCAGCAGGTTGGTGTCGTCAGCCCAGTGGCTGGCCTTCAGGCTGACCAGGCGCATGCGGTTCAGGATCGAGTCCGGCGCCGTGTAGGCGGCCTTGGGCGTCGACAGCATGTCGAGCGGCAGGGACTGGGTGCCCTTGAGCGTGGTGTCGGCCAGTGCGCCGGAAAGCTCGACCAGCGTCTTGTCGCCCGGTCCGCGCCAGCGCAGCTTGCCGAACAGCTGCTTGACCTCTGAACCGGAGAACTCGCGCCAGCCGTCCGCCTTGTCCCAGTCGCCGGCGATGAAGGCGTCGGTGTGGGTCGCGGCGTTCGCGCCGCCGGCTTCGAAGGTCGCGGCGCGGCGGCCGAACGAACCGCCCAGCAGGCTGACGGCGACGCCGGGGCTGTCCTGGCCGCTGCGGGTGTTGACCACCAGCGCGCCGCCGAGCGCGTTCAGGCCGAAGATCGGGTTGGATCCCGGCTGCACGTTCACCGTCGAGACCGCGTTCATTGGCACGAGGTCCCAGTTGACGATCGAGCCGAAGGGCTCGTTCACCCGGACGCCGTCGAAATAGACCGCCAGGCCCACCGGCGCGCCCATCAGGGAGGTCGCCTGGAAACCGCGATAGTTGACGTCGTTCTGGTAGGGGCTGCCGGATGCGTCGCTGACGGTCACCGAGCCCAAGGAGCCGTTCAGCAGGTCGGCGAGGTTGGTCGATCCTTGTTGGCCCGGAGCGCGGGCGTCCAGGGTCTGGGCGTTGGCGGGCGTCCGCGACAGGGAAGTCCCGGTGCTGTCCAGCGGCGTTCCGACCACCACAACATCGCTGACCGCTGGGCCCGTCGTTTCGTCATCGCCCGCATGGGCTGCCGCCGGCGCGATGACCAGGGCCAGGCCCAGCGCGCCGCCGCGCAACCGCGTCAGCCTGTTCGGCAAGCTGCGACCCTGAACGCCCATTCCCTTCGCCCTATCCCCATGATCTTTTGAAGCTGCGGTATCGGACCGCTTGGAGCGCAGCAATGGCGCGGCTTCCTGACTTCATCGGGAAAACTTCCCGACCTGCGCGGACCAGCCTGGCCGGGCGGGTGGTGTTGGCCGCGTTCGTCGCCCTGATCGTCAGCCTGGCCGTGGGATCGGCCGCCCTGGTGGCCGACGCGCGCCGCTCGGTCGGCGCGGAGCTGGCCTCGGCCATGGCCAGCGCGGCGCGGGCCACGCGCACCGGCCTGCAGGACGCCGCCGCGACGGGCGCGCCGGACGCCGTCCTGAACCGGGTGGTCCGGGTGTTCGACGGCAACCGCCACATCCGCGCCATCTGGCTCGACCCAACCGGGGCGGCGCGGCTGGCCTCGCACCCCGACGTGCCGGCGCACCTGCCGCCGGCGTGGTTCGTCCGGCTCATCGACCCGCACGCCCAGGCGCTGCGCATCGGCCCGATCCGGCTGCAGCCCTATCCGGTCAACGAGATCGACGAGGTTTGGACCAGCCTGTGCGACGCCGCGCTGATCGTGGGCGGGCTACTGGTCCTCGCCCTGGTGCTGATCGGCGCGACGGTGCATCGGGCGCTGGCGCCGCTGGAGGCGGTCTCCAGCGTGCTGGCGCGGGTCGGGGCCGGGGATTTCGAAGCCCGCGCGCCCGCCGGTGGCGTGGCCGAGGTGGCGCGGCTGTCGGCGGGCGTCAACGCCATGGCCGGTCAGCTCGACGCCATCGACCGCGAGAACAGGCGCCTGCACGAGCAACTCGCCACGGTCCAGGAGGAGGAGCGCGCCGAGATCGCCCGCGACCTCCACGACGAGATCGGCCCCTACCTGTTCGCGGTGAACCTCGACGCCGCCGCGGTGCGCGACCTGGCCGGCGCCTCGGCCGAGGCCCGCGCCGCCATCCCCGGGCGCGTGGCGTTGATCCAGACCGCGGTCGCGCACATGCAGACCCAGGTCACCGACATGCTGCGCCGCCTGCGGCCCCTGCGGGCGGTGGAGTTCGGCCTCGGGTCGGCGGTGGAGGACCTGGTCGCCTTCTGGCGCGCCCGGCGGCCGGATATCGCCTTCGACCTGCGGCTTGATCTCGACGATGCGGCCCTGGGGCTCGGCGTGCGCGAGGCCTTATATCGCGTGGCGCAGGAAGCGCTGAGCAACGCCGTACGACACGGGGCGCCGACCCGCATCGCCCTGGAAGCGCAGGTCGGGGCCGACGGGATCGCCGTCCTGCGCGTGGCCGACAACGGGGCAGCGGTCGCCCGGGCCGGCGAGCGACCCCGCTTCGGGCTGATGGGCATGCGCGAGCGGCTCGCGGCCCTGGGCGGCGAACTCGTCGTCGATCCCGGCGCCGGACGCGGCTGGACGGTGACCGCGCGGGCGCCGCTGCAGGCTCTGGAGGCGGCGGCGTGAGCAAGGTGCTGTTGGTCGACGACCACGCCATCATCCGCGACGGGCTGAAGCGCCTGCTGACGGACCTGGGGGCCGGGACGATCCTCGAGGCCGCCAGCGGCCGTGACGCTCTGGCGATCTTCCGCGTCGAGCGGCCGCAGGTCGTGATCCTCGACCTCAACCTGCCGGACCTGGGCGGGCTGGAAATCCTGGCGCGGCTGCTGCGCGAGGATCCCGCGGTGCGCGTGCTGGTGCTCTCCATGCACGCCGAGCCGCTGTACGCGTCGCGCGCGCTCAAGGCCGGCGCCAAGGGCTATGTGAGCAAGGCCGCCGCGCCCGACGAGATCGCCGCCGCCCTGCGCGCGGTCGCCCGCGGCGAAGGCTATGTGGAGGCCAAGGTGGCGCAGGCGATGGCGCTCGGAGGCGGCGGCGCGGCCGGGCTCGACGCCCTCACGCCGCGCGATCTGGAAATCCTGCGCCTGCTGGCCAACGGCAAGGGCCTGGCCGAGATCGCCGCCGCCCTCGGCGTGGCCTACAAGACCGCCGCCAACAGCTGCACCTTGCTGAAGGAGAAGCTCGGGGTGTCGCGCACCGCCGAGCTGATCCGCCTGGCCGTAGAGCTGACCGAGCCGGTGGCCGACTAGGCGGCTTCAGGCCAGAGACTTGGAAACTAAGCGGCCTCCGGCCGCCGCCGCCGCACGCGCGCCAGCCGCCGCAGCCTGCGCCAGAACCGGGTCTTTTCCGGCTCCGGATAGGGTTGCAGGTTGCGCACGAAGTCCTCGGCGCACGCGCGCCAGCTGAACTTCTCGGCGAACGCGCGCACCGCCTTGCGGTCCAGGGCCAGGGCCTCCAAACACGCCTCGCGCAGCCCTTCCGTGGCGCTGGCGGCCAGCGCACCCGCGCCGGAATTCGGGATGATGTCGATGGGGCCGGGCGCCGGATAGGCCGCCACCGGCGTGCCGGACGCCATGGCTTCCAGGATCACCAGGCCGAAGGTGTCGGTGAGCGAGGGGAAGACGAAGACGTCGGCCGAGTTGAACGCCGCCGTCAGGTCCCGGCCGGACTTCGAGCCGGTGAACACCGCCTTCGGGTACTTGGCCTTCAGCTCGTCGAGCTGCGGGCCGGGGCCCACCACCACCTTGGTGCCCGGCAGGTCGATGCTGAGGAAGGCCTCGATGTTCTTCTCGACCGCCACGCGGCCGACGTAGAGGAAGATCGGCTTGGCCAGGTGGGCGAAGACGTCCGGCTCGTCCGCCGTGCGCGGATGGAAGGCCTCGGTGTCGACGCCGCGCGACCAGGACGAGATGTTGCGGAAGCCGTGCTGGGCCAGCTCGTCGCGCATGGTGGGCGTCGCCACCATCAGCCGCCCCGACGGCTTGTGGAACCACTTCATGTAGGCGTAGCCGGCGGCCAGCGGCAGCGGCAGGCGCGCCGAGACATATTCCGGGAACCGGGTGTGGTAGCTGGTGGTGAAGGGCAGCTTCCACTCCACGCAGATGCGCCGCGCGGCCAGGCCGATCGGGCCCTCGGTGGCGATGTGGATCGCCTCCGGCTCGAAGGCCTTGAACCGCTCCTGCACCGGCTCATAGACGCCGATCGCCACCTTGATCTCGCCGTAGGTCGGCAGCGGGAAGGTTTTGAACTGGTCGGGGCTGATCACCTCGACTTGGTGGCCCATGTCCTTCAGCTCCTTGACCACGCGGGTCAGGGTGCGGACCACGCCATTGACCTGCGGCTCCCAGGCGTCGGTGGCCAAGAGGATGCGCATCGGCCGCCCGGCGGCGTGCGGGGCGGTGATCTTCTCGCGGATGCGCGGCAGCACGCGGGCGGGCTTGGGCTTGGCCGGCGGGATCATCGCCTGGCTCTGCATCCACGACCAGAAGGCGCCCAACAGCGCCTCCTTGGTGGGGAAGTAGCGATAGACCGTGCGTTCGCCGACCTTGGCGTCCTTGGCGATCTCCGCGAAGGAGAGGTCCTCCAGCGGCCCCTGTTCCAGTTGGGCGCCGACGGCGCGCAGGATCTGCTCGCGGGTCTCCTCGCGCTGCCGATCCCGGAGGTTGGGCGTTTCGCGCGGGTTCGGCGTGGGCGAGGGCGTCCTCATGGCAGGCGAACTGTCACGAACATCGATATCCTGTCAACAGGCGTCATGACAGCCATGCTGTCACGAAATGGCGAGGCTTTTGAAGCGAAAGCAGCTCAGGCGGCGAGGGGTTCCGCCAGCGGCGCGGGGCGGACGACAGCGTGCCTGCCGCGGGTCCGGGCCCAGTCCAGGATCTCCATGGCCCCGTCCGGATGCTCGACCAGGGCGGTGCAGCTTTCCACCCAGTCGCCGTCGTTCAGGTACTCGATGCCGTCGATCATCCGCCGCTCGGCCTTGTGGATGTGGCCGCAGATCACCCCGTCGACGCCGCGGCGGCGCGCCTCGTCGGCCACCGCCTGTTCGAAGTTCTCGATGAATTGCAGGGCCTTCTTCACCCGGGTCTTGGCGAAGGCCGAGAAGCTCCAGTAGCCGAAGCCGAACCTGCGGCGCACCCGGTTGATCAGGGTGTTGGACGCGAGCAGCGCCCGGTAGGCCCAGTCGCCCAGGAAGGCCAGCCACTTGGCGTGCTGCACCACCGCGTCGAAGTCGTCGCCGTGGGTGACCAGGAAGCGGCGGCCGTCGGCGGTCTCGTGGATCGCATCGCGCGCCACCACCACCCCGCCGAAGTGCACGCCGATGAAGTCGCGCACCACCTCGTCGTGGTTGCCGGGCACGTAGATCACGTTCACGCCCTTGCGGGCCAGGCGCAGGATCTTCTGCACCACGTCGTTGTGCGCCTGCGGCCAGTACCAGCCGGAGCGCAGCTTCCAGCCGTCGACGATGTCGCCCACCAGGTAGAGGGTGTCGCACTCGATGTGGCGGATGAAGTCCAGAAGCAGATC
>JAFEDM010000488.1 GCA_018241625.1 Pseudomonadota bacterium
CAGGCCATCTTCCCGGCCGTGGACCCGCTGGACTCGACCAGCCGGATCATGGACCCGCTGGTGATCGGCGAAGAGCACTACGGCGTCGCCCGCCGCGTCCAGGAGACCCTGCAGGCCTACAAGGCCCTGAAGGACATCATCGCCATCCTGGGCATGGATGAGCTGTCGGAAGAGGACAAGCTGACCGTGGCCCGCGCCCGGAAAATCCAGCGCTTCCTCAGCCAGCCGTTCCACGTGGCCGAACAGTTCACCAACACGCCCGGCGTGCTGGTCAGCCTGGAAGACACCGTCCGCTCGTTCAAGGCGGTGGTGGACGGCGAGTACGACCACCTGCCGGAGGCGGCCTTCTACAACGTCGGCACCATCGAGGACGCGGTCCGCAAGGCCGAGCAACTGGCGGCGGAAGCGTAAGGGCACATGGCCGAGAAGCTGCACTTCTCCCTCGTCTCGCCGGAGCGCGAACTGTTCTCCGGCCTGGTCGACCAGGTCGACGCGCCGGGCTCCGAAGGCGACTTCGGGGTCCTGGCCGGCCATGCGCCGTTCATGACCGCGCTGAAGGAAGGCCCGGTCACCGTGCACAACGACGGGCATCTCACCGTCTACAACGTGCGCGGCGGCTTCGCCGATGTCACGCCAGAGGGCTTCACCGTGCTCGCGGAGCACGCGGTTGAGGCAGGCTGATTTTATAGTTGTAATTTTGCCGGGACTGGGCCTTGCTTCCGGCGTTTTCTGTCCGTCTTATGGCGCGCTGAAAAGTCAGGGGAAGAATTGATGCGTATCGCCATCGCCAGTCTGTTTGCTGTCACGGCCCTTGCGACTGTCGCCCAGGCCCAACAGCCGGCGCCCGCGACGACGCCGCCCGCGCCTCCGGCTCCGCCGGCCACCACCTCGGCCGCGCCGCCCGCGGCTCCGGCCGCCCCGGCGACGCCGTCGCCCGACGCCGCCGCGGCGCCTGCCGCGCCCGCCGTGTCGCCGCAGGACGAAGCCAAGGCAAAGCTGGCGGCCCTCACCGGCGACGGCGCCCAGATCATCCAGACGCTCGAAAAGGTCTGCGTTCCGCTGGTCCGCGGCGGCAACTTCGAACAGACCATGAAGGCCAACGGCTACAAGCTGAACCGCCGCGACCAGACCTGGTCGACCCAGCTGGGCACGACCAGCAAGGACTACAGCATCACCATGTCCGCGCCCGGCGCGAACAAGGACGTCTGCCGCGCCGAGGTGCACTACGCCCTGAACCAGGACAAGCCGATCGTCGAGGCCCTGGTGGTGTGGTCGTTCCTGCACCAGCCGGAACTCGAGCTGCAAGCCAACTATGTGGCGGTGGACGCCGACGGCATCAAGCGCGTGCGGAAGTCCTGGGAAGCCCTGACGCCGAACTCGTCGACCGCGGTGAACTTCTCCACCTGGACTAAGCCGGACGACAGCTCGCTGAACGCCAAGTACTCGACGGGCGAGCTGTTCTACCAAGAGCGTAAGCTCCCGTGAGCTGGCAGGACGCCGGCGGTCTCTTCGGCGTCCTCATCATCCTGATAGCCTACGCCGGCGCGGCGCTCGGGCGGCTCGATCCGCAGGGCGGCTGGTCGCTCTTCGCCAACTTGCTCGGCGCCTGCCTGATCCTGGTCTCGCTGCTGATGGGCGCCTTCAACCTCGCCTCCACGGCCATGGAAGGCGCCTGGGCGCTGGTCGCCCTCGTCGGCCTGGTCCGACTGGGGCTCAAGCGGCGGAGCTGAGGTCGTCCTTCAGCCAGCTGAGCGCCGTCTCGGCCACGCCTTCCCATCCCGGCTCGCCCACCAGCCAATGGCTCATGCCCGGCATCTGGCGGAAGCCCGCGCCGATCCGGTCCGCGACGGCCCGCGCCGTGGCGGGGGAATGGACCACGTCGCCCTCGCCGGCGATCACCAGGGCCGGCGCGCCGATCGGGCCTGGGCCCAGGCTGGTGGTCATGAACGGGTCCAGCCACCAGTTCAGCGTCTCGCGCACCGCCAGGGCGCTCTCCGGCCGCAGGCGCGCCACGGCCGCTTCGCGCCCCGCCTTGTCCAGTCGGTCCAGGCTGAAGGCCCGCATCAAGCCATGATCGGGATAGAGCGCCCCGCCGGTGAACAGGCTGGCCACCTGCACCCCAAAGGCGGTGGCGGTTTCCTCGAAGCTGGCGCCCATCATGCCCCAGGGCGGCGAGGGCGCCAGCAACACCAGGGCCTTCACCGGCGTGCGGCGCGCCGCGAGCAGCGCCACCAGCCCGCCCATGGAATGGCCCAGCAGGATCGGCGGCTCCTCCAGGTCCGCGCATACCCGGGCGATGTCGGCGGCGTAGTCGCTCATCGAGACGCCGACCACGCGGTCGGCGGGATCGTCCGCCCCGTGGCCGCGCAGGTCGGGCGCAAGCACCTGGAAACCGGCCGCCTCGAACGGCGCGCTGAAGCCGTCGAAGGTCCAGCCGCCACAGAAGGCGCCGTGCGTCATCACGATGGCGGTCATGCGGGGCCCGTCACGCCGGTTCCGTACGCCCGGAAGACCCGGCCTGGCGCGGCGCGGCGAGGTCGCCGAAGGCTTCGACCACCCGCCGATAGGCCTCGCGCTTGAAGGGCACGATCAGTTCGGCGGCTTCCTCGAGGTAGGCCCAGCGCCAGGCGTCGAACTCCGGCGGGCCGTGGGCGGCGAGGTCGAACTCGTTCTCGTCGCCCTCGAAGCGGAAGGCGAACCAGACCTGCTTCTGACCCTTCCAGCCGCGCAGCACCTTCGAACCGCCGTGGCCGGGCGGGAAGTCGTAGGCCATCCAGTCGGTGGTCTGTTTCAGCAGGACGGCGCGCCGGGCGCCGGTTTCCTCGGCCAACTCGCGCCGCGCGGCGACCTCCAGGTCCTCGCCCGGATCGACGCCGCCCTGCGGGAACTGCCAGTTGTGCGGGCCGGGCGTGTTCGCGCGCCGGCCCAGCCACACGCGGCGGTCGGGATGGAAGAGGACGACCCCGACATTGGGGCGATAGAGCGAGAGGTCCCGGGTCATGCGGGGCCTTCTCTACCCCATCAATGCGCCAGAGCCGAGACCGGGGTGAGCTGGAAGCCGCGATCGTTCAGCGCCCGCGACCATTGCGCGACCTTCTGCAGGGTCACCGGATAGGCGAAGCCCGCGCCCATGGCCTGGCCGCGCTGCAGGGCGCCGGCCTCCAGGGCGACCAGCTGCTGGTCGATGGCGCTGACATTCAGCTGGTCGTCGATCACCCGCTCGGCGGAAGCCCGCGGCACGCCCTTGGCGCCGCCGCGCCGTGACGCCGAGCCGTCGTCGACGAAGGCCAGGCCCCGGCCGCGCAGGCTGGAGACGAAGCTCTGGTAGGGCGCGTCGGACGTCAGGAACTTGGAGCCCAGATAGTTGGTCACGCCGAAATAGCCGGTGGCTCGCGATAGGATCCATTCCAGCTTCTTGACGGTGTCGGGTTGGGCGCCGCCGGCCATCAGGGTGTAGGGCCCGGGGTCGTTGTCCGGATAGTCGACCGGCTCCATGGGCGCCTCCAGCAGCACCTCGTGGCCGTGGGCGCGGGCCATGTCGATCCAGCCCTGCAGGCCGTCGGCATAGGGGCTGAACGACAGGGTGACCTCGGGCGGCAGGCCCTCGATGGCCTGCTGGGTGGCATGGGCGTTGAGGCCCAGGCCGCCGATCACCAGGGCGACCTTGGGCCGGCCATTGGGGACGAAGGGGCGGCGATAGGCCTGAAAGGGCGTGCGGCCGTCCAGGGCGATGATCGGCAGCGGCCCGGCGGGCCCAGGCGTGAAGAAGCCGGCGATGGGTGCGGGCGGCAGGGGCGCGCCGGGCGCCAGGGCCGGGATGGCTTGGCCGGGTTGGACCGGACCCTGGGCGCTGGGCGGCGGCAGGGGCCGGTCGGACAGGCGGATCACGTCCTGGCTGACGTTGAGATGGCCTCGGAAGGGAGCCAGCGCCTCACGCCAGCCTTGCGGGGCGTGGGCCAGAGCCGTGCGCAGGGGCGCGCGGACGCGGTTGGTGTCGTGACCGCCGGGCCCCAGCGTCTTCACCAGGCCGAACACGGCGGCGGCGAACAGCAGGGCCGCCGCGCCGGCGCCCGCCAATGGGCTCTTCGCCGCCGCGCGCACAGGCGCGAGGTTCAGGCTGGGCAGCGCGACGCGGGGAAGGGCGATACTGGCCACGATCGGGATCTCCTGGATCGGAGAATCCCAAGTCATGGTTAACGATCGCTTCAGATCGTCTCAGATCGAGACAAAGCCTCGGTCCGCGTCGGAGAGGTGGCTCAGGCGGCGGCGAGGCCCAGGGCGCGACGGCGGCGCAGGGCCGCGCCGACCGCGCCGAAGCCCCCGATCATCAGGGCCCAGGCGGCCGGTTCCGGGATCGGCCCGGGGAAGCTTTGCACGCCGGCCGGCGGACCGCCCGGAACGCCGACGCCGCCGTCCGTGGCGACCACATAGTTGAAGTCGTCGAAGGCCAGCCAGCCGTAGTCGGTGGTCGTCCCGGTGTTCGGGTCGATGGCCGGAACGCCCGCCAAGGTGAACATCTGCTGGGAGATGGTGATGCTGGACAGGCCCGTGAAACCGCTGAGGTCGTAGAGCGTCCAGTTGTAGCCCACCTGGACCGTCACCGTGGGCGTCGTGCAGTCGTTCAGGCAGTTCGCGGACTTCTGACCTGTGATGGTCACCAGGTCGTAGCCGCCCATCGCCTGGTCGTTCCAGTCACCCAGGCCCATTTTGAACGAGGTCAGGGCGAAGGCGCCGCCATGGCCGCCGTCGTCTAGGCTGATGGTCAGCGGCTCGACGACGCTGCTGCCGGCCTCCATGAACTGGGTGGTGGTGAACACCGGCATGTCGAACGAGGCCGTGCCAATGGTGAAGGCCTGGTCGGCGAAGTGCAGGCCGCCGTCGTACAGATTGTTCGCGTAGTTGCCGTAGGGCGCCGGCGAGATGTCGATATCGTCGAAGGTGGCGACAGCAGCCTGCGCCGCGGCGGCCAGGAACAGGCCCGCGGCGCCAGCGACCGCACCGGACAGAACGCGCTTCAACACCGAATAGGCTCCTAAGGGCCGTGACCGACGACGGGTCGCCCTATAGCAGCGCTTGCAAGCCGAAGGCCAACAAGCTTCGCCTGGTGCGCGAATTTGCCGCCACGCCCCTGCAACCCCGCCGCGAAGCGGGGTCCAGGACGTCGGATTTGGCGCGGATCAGCCTACTTCGGCTGTTCGGACTTCACCTCGGCCACCTTGGACTTGGTGAGGATGCCGGCCAGGCGCGCGGTGGGCGCGGCGAGCTTCGGCGTAGCGGCCACCGACCCGTACTTCAGCACGTCTTCGGCGCGGGCCAGCTGGAAGTCCTTCTTGGCGTCGAAGCCTTCGGGCGGCGCCTCGGCCGGAACGTGGGCGGCCTTGCGGACCTTGCCCTCGTCGGCGTTCAGCGCGTTCTTGAAGGAGGCCTCGGAGAAGCCGAAGGCGCGGTTGGCGATTTCCTGCGCCTCTTCCTTGGTGGCCGCGACCTCCAGGTCCGGCTCGATGCCGGTCTTCTGGATCGAGCGGCCCGACGGCGTGTAGTAGCGCGCCGTGGTCAGCTTCAGCGCCCCGTCCAGGCCGCCGCGCAGCGGGATCACCGTCTGCACCGAGCCCTTGCCGAAGCTGGTCAGGCCGACGATCGAGGCCCGCTTGCGGTCCTGCAGGGCGCCGGCGACGATCTCGGCGGCCGAGGCCGTGCCGCTGTCGATCAGCACCACCATCGGCATGCCGCCGGTCATGTCGCCCGGCCGGGCGTTGTAGCGTTCCACGTCGCGCGGATCGCGGCCGCGCTGGCTGACGATCTCGCCGCCTTCCAGGAACAGGTCGGAGACCCCGACCGCCTGGTCGAGCAACCCACCGGGATTCCGGCGAAGATCCAGGATCAGGCCCTTCATGTGCGGGTTCTTGGCCTGGATCTCCTTGAACGCCGCCTGGGCCTCGTCGGTGGTCTTCTCGTCGAAGCCCGAAATGCGCAGGACGCCATAGTCGCCGTCCAGCTTCGCCGTCGCGGTCTTCTGCTTGATGATCTCGCGGGTCAGCTTGACGTCGAACGGATCGGACTTTTCGCGGGCGATGGTCAGGGTGACCGTCTCGCCCGGCTTGCCGCGCATCTGTTTCACCGCGTCGGTGACCGACAGGCCCAGCACGCTGTCGCCGTTCACCGCGGTGATGTAGTCGCCCGGCTTCAGCCCGGCCTTGGCCGCCGGCGTGTCGTCGATCGGCGAGATGATCTTCACCACCCCGTCCTCGGTGGTGACTTCTAGGCCCAGGCCGCCGTACTCGCCGCGCGTCTGGTCGCGCATGTCGTCGAAGCCCTCGGGATCGAGGTAGTTCGAGTGCGGATCGAGCGAAGTCAGCATGCCGTCCAGGGCGGCGTGGATCAGCTTGGTGTCGTCGACGGGGGTCACATACTGGCGCTCGACGATGTCCAGCACGTCGCCGAACAGGCCCAGCATCCGGTAGGCGTTGGCCTTGGGCTGGGTCGCCGCGGCCTGGGCGTGCTGGCTCACATAGGCCATGGAACCTGCGCCGAGCACGAAGGCCGAAACGCCGATCAAAAGGTACTTCTTCATCGCCTGCCTCAAGGCTCCCTTGCGGTCCCGCCCTTACTTGGGACAGGCGTCCGCCTGCAAAAACGCGGCCCCTTCGCAAGCGATCCTATGACTAGGGCCGCTCAGCCCGCTCTATTCAGCCAGCGCGCCGGGTCCACCGGAGCGCCTTGTTCTCGGACTTCCAGGTAAAGTTCCCTGGAGGCCTTGCCGCCCTCCGATCTCGGGCTCCCCGATCCTGCCTCACCGGGCATGAATCCGACAGCCTCTCCCGCCGCGACCGATTGCCCGACGGAGACCTGGGCCCGGTCCAGGCCAGCAAGCACCAAATGGTATCCGCCCGCCAGCCTTAAAATCAGTATGACGCCCCAGCCTTTCACCGGGCCCACATACTGCACAAAGCCCTGGCCGGGGCTGGTGACCTTGGCGCCGCCATTGGCCGCGATGGTCAGGCCGTTGGCGCGGCCGCCACTGGAAAGCGCCTGTCCGAAGCGCCGCACGATGGGACCGGCGGTGGGCATAGAGAGGCTTTGCGGCGGGCTGATGTCCGCTTCCGGGACAGGCGCGGGGCCGTCGAGCGGACCGCGGAGCGCCGGAACCGGCGTGGCGTCGGCCCGCGCGCTCTCGTTGGTGAACAGGGCTTCGCTCTCGACCGCGGCCAGCCGGCGCTGGCGCATCATCTCGCCGGCTTCATGGGCGTAGCCCGTGGCGCGCGCCTCGAGCCCCGGCGTCATGGCCTTGACGAGGATCGCGGCGCGCACCGCCGCCTTGGCGTCCTTGGGGTCGACCAGCAGGGCCGGCGGCGGATCGCGCTTGAGCTGCTCGAGCACCGACAGCAGCCGGGCCAGCTGGCCCATGTTCTTCGCCTGCTCGGCCGAGAGCTCGGTCTCCTGCGAGTTCAGCCGCGTCAGCTGGCTTTCGGTGGCGGCGATCGCCACGACGCTGCCCAGCGCGATGGCGGTCAAGGCGGCGGGCAGGGCGAGCGCGCGGTTCATCAGTCCCGATGATAGGGTGATCCGGCCAGGATTGTGACCGCCCGATAGATTTGTTCGCAGAGCATCGCGCGGGCCAGGGCGTGCGGCCAGGTCTGCGGCCCGAAGGCCAGCTTGCCGTCCGCGCTTTGCAGCAGGGCCGGGTCCAGCCCGTCCGCCCCGCCGATCAGGAACACCAGGCGGCGGACACCGCGGTCGCGCAGCGTCGCGATCTCCTCGGCGAAGGCGCGCGAGGGCCGCGCCGTCCCGTGCTCGTCGCAGGCGATGACCCACTGGCCTCCTGGGGCGTCCGAAAGGTGCGGACGCAGCGCTTCGGCCTCCGCCGCCTTGCCGGGTTTGCGGGCCTCGACCTCGACGACCTGCACGGGCCCCAGGCCGAGCGCGCGGCCGGCGTTGGTCGCGCGGTCCACATAGGTCCGGACGAGGTCCGTCTCCGGCGAGCGGGCCAGCCGTCCCACCGCGACGATGGCGATCTTCACGCCGCGGGCTTCCGGTGCTTCTTGGCGGCCGGCTTGGGCGGCGCGACGGGCGTGGGCGCGGCTTCC
>JAFEDM010000489.1 GCA_018241625.1 Pseudomonadota bacterium
CCGTCCGCTGGGTGCTTGGCGAGACAACGGAAGGCGCCGGAGCCGCCCAACAGGTGGTGGTGCTGATCAAGCCGATCCGCGGTGGCATGAAGACCAACATCGTCCTGACCACGGATCAACGGACCTATCTGATCGAGGCCGCCAGCCGCGAGGGCGGGACCTACACCTCCGCCGTCAGCTGGAACTATCCGCAGGAGGAGATGGCGGCTCTGGCGGCTCGGCAGGCGGCCGAGGCGGTCAAGGCGCAGACCGTGGTCGCCCCGGCGCTGGCGATCGACCAGCTGCATTTCGGCTATGACGTGCGGCCGATGAAGGGCAAGCCGCCGCGCTGGCAGCCGCTGCGCGTCTTCGACGACGGGACCAAGACCTACATCCAGTTCCCCGTGAACATGGCGGCGACCGAGGCCCCGCCCTTGTTCCTGATCGGGCCGCACGACAGCGCCGAACTGGTCAACTATCGCTACCTCAACGGCTACTATGTCGTCGACCGGCTGATCGACGTCGCCGAGCTGCGTATTGGCGAGAAGCCGCAGACCATCGTGCGCATCACCCGCACCCCGGACCGGGGATAGGTCATGACCTATCTGCCGCCGGACCCGCCGATCGACACGGCCCCGCCTAGCCCGAAGGCGTCCCCCGACAGCGTGCTGGCCGCACCGCGTCTGCCGGTCACGCGCTGGAACCGGCGCTATCTGGTCGCCGGCGCCTCGGCCCTCGCCGCCCTCGTGGCCGTCGGATTCTGGATCGGCTTTGGCGCCGGTCACAAGCCGGCGCCAAAGAAGGACGCGCAGTCGGCGGCCGACACCAATGCCGCCGCGCCCGACATTTCGGCGCGATACGCCAAGGGTTACGCGGACCCGGCCGTCTCCAGCCTGTCGGGCCCCGGCCAGGCCTCCCTGCCTCCCCCCGGCGCCTTGCCCGCGTCGACGCCGGCAGCCGCCGCGGCGCCGCGGCCGGTCGATCCGGCCGTGCAACGCGCCCAGCAGGAAGCGATCGCGGCGCGGTCCGCCAATCCCTTCTTCGGCGGCGGCAATGGCGCAGCGCCGGTTCAGGCCGGGCTCCCGAGCTATGGGCCGGCGCCGGCCTTGGCGGCCGCGCCCTCGGCTGTGGCGGATGCCGCCGTGCCTGAAGTCGATCCTGCGAACGGCCAGGCCGCGAAGGCGAAGTTCGCAGCGACCGCCAGGGCCGAGGACTATCTGACCAATCCCCTTCGCGGACCCGAGAGCCGCTGGGAGGTGAAGGCCGGCACGGTCATCCCGGCAGCCCTGCTGACCGCGATCAACTCCGACCTTCCGGGGGAGATCATCGCCCAGGTGACCGAGCCGGTGTACGACCACGTCACCGGGCGCACCGTCCTGATCCCACAAGGCGCGCGTCTGATCGGCAAGTACGACAGCCAGGTCGCCTATGGTCAGGAGCGGGCGCTGATCGCCTGGACCCGGGTGATCATGCCCAACGGCAATTCGATCAATATCGGCTCGATGGAGGGCGCGGACCTCGCCGGCGCCTCGGGCCTGAAGGACCAGGTGGATGGCCACTTCTGGCAGCTGGCCAAGGGCATCATGCTCTCAACCGTCTTCTCGATCGGCGCCGCCTCGGCGCAGGACGCCTCGGCCCGCTCCTCCGGCAGTTTCGTCCTCAACAGCGCCGGGACTGGCGTCGCCAACCAGGCCAACCAGGTCGGCAGCCAGATCACCGCCCGAGACCTGCACCGCCAGCCCACGATCCGCGTGCGCGCCGGTTGGCCCCTGCGGGTGCTGGTCAGCAAGGATATGGTGCTGGCTCCTTACGAGGCGACGCCATGAGCCCGGGCCTGTGCAAGCTCGGCCTCGTCCTGCCGGCCGCCGACCACGCTCGGATGACGCTGCTGGCGCAACGCTCGGGCCAGGGGCGCGGCGCCTTGCAGATGATCTACGAGGCGGCCTTCGAGGCGCTGCTGGCGGCGCTGGCGGCCGGCGACGCCGTCTTGTTCCCGGCGGTGCGTGGCCCGAAGATCCGCGTGACGCTGCGTCTGCCGATCGATCTTTGTCTCCGTATCCGCGCGGCGGCGGCGCGCCTCACCCTCAAGCTGACCGACTTCGCCTGCGCCGCCGTCGGCCGCGCCCTGGAAGGAGCCTGACGTGGCCAAGACCCCCAGCAGCCTCGCCCTGCCCAAGCTGGACCGCGAGGAGAAGACCTTGGACTTGCGGCTGCGGCTGAGGGGCCGGGCGGCGGTCGACCTCACCGAATACCAGAAGGCCTATGAGGCCGACCACGGCGAGACGATCGAGACCGAGCTCCTGGCGCAGCACATCATCGCCACCTTCCTGGAACGGGATAGGGCCTTCCAGGCGCGCCGCAAGTCGGGTCAACCGTCCGCCGCGGCCAAATGAGCGGCCCTCGGTGTGGGGTTCGAGTGTTCGTCAAGGAACGCCGCCCTGCGCCAAGGTTTGATTCGCTCGCGATACCCTCCGATTCTTCGGTTCGCGCAAGATCAAGAGAATCGCACTCGAGGTGTGTTTCTGACGATTTTGTCGCCTGCCTCGCTCTAGGGCGACGCCCAGACTCATCCCACGATCCCAGGATGCCGGATCGCGTGCTGCGCGTGCGCGAGCCGTCATGTCTTGGAGACAACGCGATGACGTGAACCGACGAGGCCTAAAACGGCGAAAACCCCCGGCGGCAACCGAGGGCTTTCGTGGAATTCGACCAAGCTGCGTAGGACCAGCTCTGATGGGGAAAGGCTAGGCGTCGCCGATTCAGGCGTCAAGACCCCAAGCGCTTCCGTGCGGCCTGCCGACAACCCGTCGCCGCCCCGGCCTCGTCCTTAGAGGGACGACCGATGTCACCCTGATCTTCTCTGCTCGCCGATGGCCGATCGCCGTCGCGATCCCGCCTTGTCGAGGGGTGCGGATCCGGCCCGTGACTTCCACGACGAGACCCTAAAACGGCGAAAGCCCCCTGTTGACGCAGGAGGCTTTCGGAATTCGCAGAGCCGTTGTCGAGGCGGCATTTTAGCTGAGCCAAATTAGACGGGGTTTCACACACCGTCAAGGCTCGGGTCGGAGACCTATGGCCTCCGCACAAGGCGGATTCAGCCCGTGATTTGGCTCGTCCCGACTCAAGGGGACACCCCATGCAGACCGCCCAATCCGACGATTGGCGGCCCGGTTTCGCCAAGCGCGCGGAGAACTTCTCCGAGGTGTGCGCAACGGCTGAGGCTTGGCGCTGGTCGCCGGGCGAGACCATCGCCCGCGTCGCCGGCGCCGTGCTGAAGGGCACGCCGACCTTATCGATCCAGCAGCGGATGACGCTGCTGCTCTATGTTGAGCATCTGAACCAGGATCGGCTCGAGCAGGACCTGGCCTGCGTCTGGCCGTCGACGGCGCTGATCGCTGAATACCTCGGCTGCAGCCCGGCCCAAGCCCGCGCCAACCGGCGCGCTCTGGAGGCGGCGGGCTTCCTGGTGCGCGACTACACCCGGGCCAATCGGCCGGCGGGCGTCGAGGCCTACGACCTGCGCCCCTTGATGGCGCGGCTCAGCGAGTTGGAGGGGGTCGATGACGGCATCCGCGAGGCCATGGCCGCCCGCAGGGCGTCCTACTCCGAGAATGTCGTCTTCCCGACGAGATATAGCGCCCAGGCGCCAGAATCTCGGCGCCTAGAACAGTCCCAGGAGAACAATAAGTCTTCTGTACGAGACACGGACGCGGCTACGCCGCGACATGGCCCACCTTCGCGGCCGGCTACGCCGCCCGAGAGCGGAGAGGCTCGCGCAGACTCGCGCCAACGTCGCGGCAGCGGACCGCACAGCGCCCTTGGCTCTCCGAGGGGAGCCAGCGGGTTCGGCAGCGCGCGTTCTGATCTGTCGGTGTACGCGGAAATGGTCCGCCAGGAGCTCAGGTCGGCCGCCAAGGTGTGTCCGCGCCTCGGCCCGCTGGTCACCCCTGCCCTGCTCGCCAACCCGCTCGGCGCCTCGCCTGAGGACGCCGCGCGGGTGGCGGCCGCGGCGGCCGAGCTGCTGCCGCAACCCGAGCGGAACAACGACCAGACCGCCTTATGGGGCTGGCGCAAACACGGCGCCCGCGTGCTGGTGATGCTGGCCATCGCGGCGGAGGACCAATCGGTTCGCTCCCCGTGCGGCTACTTCGGCAAGCTGACCGGACAGGACCGGGGCGCAGCCGACCTTCGCCTGAATCTGGCGCGGATTCTCAAGGCCAAGGGTGAGGTGGCGCCACCTGACATCACGCCGCCGGCCGACGGAGAGGCCCGGGCTCGCCGGTTGAGTGAAGATCTCGTGGCTCCGCCAGGGACCGAGGATCCCAAATGGCAGGCCATCGCCGCTGAGCTTCATCGGCGGCTTCGAGACGGCAAGTTCGGCAGCTGGTTCGGCCGGGTCGGTTTCCACGGGGTGGTCGACGGGGTCCTGCAGCTGTCAACCCCCAGCGGAGTCGCCGCGGATCGGATCCGGGCCGAGTTCATCCCCGACATCAAGGCGGCGGCTGAAGCGGCGGAGGTGTTCGTCGAGCGGGTCGTGATTACCTTACGCAAGCCATGACGGACCACGACCGTTTCAATCAGCTGACCGCCGCCGGTGTGCCGCCCAGCTCGGCGCTCGACGTCCTATCGGGCAAGACGTCGGAGGCCGAGGCCCTGGCGACCGCACGCCAGCGAAAGTCTGCGGCGGTCATCTTGGCTTTGGCGCCGAAGGATCGGCCGCGGCCTTCGCTGGCCTGGGACCTCTCTCCAGCTAACTGGCACCGGGCGCTCGACGGCTGTGATCCGACGGAATTCGGCTCGCTGTATGCGGACGTGGCCGTGTTCAGCGTCGGTCGGCGCGACCTTCTCGCGGCGTTTTCGCCCTACGCCCGGCGCAAAGCCGGGCCGTGGTCGGAGCGCTACCGGTCGAAGACCGCCCGTCTGGTCGCCCATCTCGACGCGGGCGGTCGCGTCACCCCGCCGCTGGTGACCCAGGTCCCACAAGGCCTGGCCCTGGCAGGCGGCTACCATCGCTTGGGCTGGGCGCACTATCGGCGGATTGGGCTGATGCCGATTCTCCTGTCGCGGGCGCTCGCGCCCACTGTCGCCAGGCTGGTCCCGAGCTTGATCGACGACGGCGGCGCCGCCGCTGGAGGCGTCTGACCATGGAATGCTTCCGGATCGACGAGAGCGGATACACCGGGTTTGACCTGCTGAACCCGGAACAGCGCTTCCAGGGCGCCGCTGCGATCGCCATCAGCGACGAAGACGCCGCGCGGTTGATCAAGACGCACTTCCCGCGCCTCCAGGCGCCGGAGCTCAAGTACCGGGCCCTCTCGCGGCGTCCCGGCAACCACCCTCACCTGCTCGGGCTGCTGCGGGACGTCCTGCAGGGGTACAAGTGCGTCACCTACGTTTGCGACAAGCGCTTCCTGTTGGTGATGATGTTCTTGGATTGGGCCGTCGAGCCCTTCTACTACGAGCGGGGCGTCAATTTTTATCAGGACGGCCAGCACTACGGCATGGGGTCGCTACTCCAGCTGCTGGGCCCCACCATGTTGGGCGAGGCCGAGTTCGAGGCGATGCTCGCTGCGTTCCAAAAGGCGGTGAAAGAGAAGTCCCCCGACAGCCTGCGCGACCTGGTGGCCGCGGTGCGCCGCACGCGCTGGCGGGAGTTCCCCGAGGCGCTGGGACCGCTCGCCCAGTATGCCGATCCCGACTGCCTAGGCGCGATCGCCACCCCGGGCGTCTCGACGGACGCGGCGATCGTAGTGCTGCAGGCGCTCATCTCTCGGATGGAGGTGTTGACGGAGGGCCCCTATCGGGTTGAGCACGACGAGTCCAAAAACCTGGCCACCTACCACGACCTCCTGCAGGCCTTCATCGAGCACACCGAGGCGGCGGAATTCCGATCCTCGGCGATCGCCGGGGTCAAATTTCCGCTCAAGCTCACGGAAGTTGTCCAGGTCGATTCCAAGACCAGCCCTGCGGTCCAGCTCGCAGACGTCATGATCGGTGCGGCCATCGAAGCGGGAAACACGATGATCGGCGAACGGTCAGGCGGTCTGGACCCGGACCAGTTGCTTCCTCTCTTCGCGGAAAATCAGTTCATCCACCTGACCCCCAATCTCGACTTCGAGGCGCAGAAGGCCTTCCGCAAAGGGTCGCAAGGCGCCGAGCTGATCGACTATTTCGCCGCCAATTTCGGGCGCGAGATGTAGCCGGGCCATATAAAGGGTCTGACGGGCCTGATGAGCTTGACGAACCTGACGAGTTGACCCATTTTTAGGGCAGGAGATCGCCATGGCTCAGCCCCTCGAAAAGGAACACGCCCCGCCAGCCAAGCGCCGGCGGCGTAGTCGGATCACGGTCTATGGCGGCGCCGCCAAGAAGGCGGCGGCAACGACGGCATCCGCCGTCGAGGTCACCGAGATCACCTTGACCAAGGCCCGCTACCGCCGGTTTGTCGCGCGGCGCGGGTTCTACGAGAAGCTTCTCGCGAACCTCGTGGACTCCGTTGAGACGGCCACGCGCGAAGGTCGGACGGCCGTCGAGGTTTCGCTTGAGGGCGAGACCCCGACCGTCAAGCCGGTCGCCAGTTCCAGCCCGCTCGACGGGGCCATGGCGCGGGCCAAGGCCCGCGGCGCGGCCAAGGTCGCCGACATCCTGAAGGGGCCGGACATGCTGACCTCGCGGACGTTCGCGCCGCTGATCGGCGTCTCCCATGAGACTGTCAACGTCCGTCGGCAGCAAGGCGAGGTGCTCGGCCTGGACGGCCCGAAGCGCGGTTACAAGTATCCGCGTTGGCAGGTCACCGAAACCGGCATGCCCTTGCCGGGACTGGCCCGGGTCTTCCACGCCCTGGGCGACCAGCCCTGGACCGTCTACCGCTTCCTGCGCACTGCGCATGCGGAACTGGGCGGCAAGACGGCGTTGGATGCGCTGAAGGCCGGCCAGGTGGAGGCCGTCTTGGGCGTGGCCGAGAACCAGGCCGCCGGCGCCTTCGCATAGGATGGCGGCCGCTCCCGCCCTGCCGGGCCCGGCCTTCGCCGCGCGTTCGCTCGATCTGAAAGTGATCCCCGCCGGCGAGGTTTGGCGGCGGATCTACGAGACCCGCTTCCCCAACGCCTTGGGCTTCGGTCCCGGCCTGAACCGCTTCAGCGACCCGACCGGGCGGGGGTTCGGCGTGGTCTATCTGGGCTCCAGCGCCAAAGTGGCGTTCGTCGAGACGCTGCTGCGGGACGCTGCAGACGGCCGCGGCGACGATTTGGTGCTGCAGTCGGTGGAGATCGAGGCGCGATCGCTGGCCAGCCTCGAAGTCATCGACGCCCTGAACCTGGTGGACCTGACCGGCGATGGACGGCTCCGGATGGGCGTTCCGTCGGACGTTGTGGGCGCCCGGGACCAGACTCTGTCGCGTCAGTGGTCCCAGGCCTTCCATGACCATCCCGGCCAGCCGGACGGAGCCTATTACGGCTCGCGCCTGAACGGACAGTTCTGCATCGCCCTTTACGAGCGGGCGCTGGTCAAGCTGAGGGTCGCGGCGACGCCCCGACTGATCGACTGCGATGTGGAATTGGCTGCAATCCTCGACGATCTGGAGATCGCCCTGGTCTAGGCGTTGTCGACGTCGCCGTTGGATTTGCGCACCGCCACGCGGCGGCGCTCGGACGACAGGGTGATGGAGCCCATGTAGCCGAAGTCGTTCCAGATCGTCTCGACCGCCAGACCCACGTCCCGGTAGGTCTTGGGCTGGTCGACGCGGACCTGGTTGACGCGGAACTCGCCCTGCCGGTCCGACAGCCGCAGCCAGATGGTCCAGTTTTCATCGGCGTCTTCCACCAGGCGGGCGTCGGTGACTACGGCGCCGCGCTTGAGGATGTCCTGCAGATTGCGCAGGCGCACGGCGACCTCGCCGTTGCCCAGGCGAATCCACGCCTCCTGCTCGCCGTCCTGCTCGGCTTCGGCCACAGCCGCCATATCCCAGCGCACACCCCAACCCAACGTGGGGAAACGGCTATCAAGAATCGGCTTGGCCGTCGTCACGAAAAGAGTCGAAATAGCTTCACAGGTGAGAAAGTGGACAAAATGTCACCCGTGGCGATGTAGTGTTGATCATGAGGGGAGCGCCCTCCCCCTGCGCGCCAGCCGCCTTCGGCCGTCTGGCGCGACCCCCTCCAGCGGGGACACCCCGCAACGCCCCGACGGGAGTGAGGAGGAAGGGATCCGGGAGGCCGACCTTGCGGAGAATGAGCCATGAGTTTGCGCAGCATAGTTCAGGCCCTGGGTGGGGACCTTTACGACGGCGGCCGGCGCGCCAACGTGCCGGCGCCCGGCCACTCGGCCCAGGACCGCTCCGTCTCCCTGTTG
>JAFEDM010000048.1 GCA_018241625.1 Pseudomonadota bacterium
AAGATGGCCTGGGCGGCGATGTCGCGGCTCAGCACCGTCGTCGCGTCCAGGTGGGCGAAGGAGGTGGCCGGCGCCGGGTCGGTCATGTCGTCGGCGGGCACGTAGATGGCCTGCACCGAGGTGATCGAACCCTTGTTGGTCGAGGTGATGCGCTCCTGCAGGTTGCCCATCTCGGTGGCCAGCGTGGGCTGATAGCCCACGGCCGACGGGATACGGCCCAGCAGGGCGGACACTTCAGCGCCCGCCTGGGTGAAGCGGAAGATGTTGTCGACGAACAGCAGCACGTCCTTGCCTTCCTGGTCGCGGAAGTATTCCGCCTGGGCCAGGCCGGTCAGGGCCACGCGGGCGCGGGCGCCCGGGGGTTCGTTCATCTGGCCGTAGACCAGGGCGCACTTGGAACCTTCGGTAGAGCCGTTGTTGGCCTTCGGGTCCACGTTCACGTTGGACTCGATCATCTCGTGGTAGAGGTCGTTGCCTTCGCGGGTCCGCTCGCCAACGCCCGCCAGCACGGAGTAGCCACCGTAGGCCTTGGCGATGTTGTTGATCAGTTCCTGCATGGTCACGGTCTTGCCCACGCCGGCGCCGCCGAACAGGCCGATCTTGCCGCCCTTGGTGTAGGGGCAGAGCAGGTCGATCACCTTGATGCCGGTGACCAGCACTTCGGCCGAGGTCGACTGGTCGGCGAAGGACGGAGCTTCGCGGTGGATCGGCGAGGTGTGGGTCAGCGCGATCGGGCCGGCTTCATCAATGGGCTCGCCGATGACGTTCATGATCCGGCCGAGGCAGGCGGGGCCCACCGGCACGGTGATCGGCTTGCCGGTGTCGACCACCGGCTGACCGCGGGTCAGGCCCTCGGTGGTGTCCATGGCGATGGCGCGCACGGTGTTCTCACCCAGGTGCTGGGCGACTTCGAGCACCAGGCGGAAGGTGTCGCCGGTCCGTTGGTCAGTGTTGGTGGTTTCCAGCGCGCTCATGATCGCCGGCAGGTGGCCGTCGAACTCGACGTCGACGACGGCGCCGATGATCTGCACCAGGCGGCCGGTGGCGACGCCCTTCGAGGCGGCGACAGAGGCGCTCTTGGCGGCGGCCTTCGTCGGGGCGGCGGGCTTCTTGGCCGGAGCCTTGGCGGCGGCCGGAGCCTTCGCTGCGGCGGCGGCCTTCGGAGCGGCCGGCTTCTTGGCGGCGGCGGGCTTCTTGGGGGTCGTGGCCATGGGTCCTGACTCTCTTCGGATCTAGAGCGCTTCGGCGCCGGAGATGATCTCGATCAGCTCCTTGGTGATCTGCGCCTGGCGTGAGCGGTTGTATTGCAGGGTGAGGCTGGCGATCATCTCGCCAGCGTTGCGGGTGGCGTTGTCCATCGCGGTCATCTGGGACGCGTAGAAGCCGGCCTGGTTCTCCAGCATGGCGGAGAAGATCTGGGTGGTGATGTTCCGCGGCAGCAGCTCTTCGAGGATGGTCTCCTCGTCCGGCTCATATTCGTAGACCGCGCCCTTCAGGTCGATCGACGGCGCGGTGGCCTCGACCTGGGCCGGGATCAGCTGCACGCCGGTCGCGGCCTGCGAGATCACGGACTTGAACTTCGAGAAGTAGAGCGTGACCACGTCCACTTCGCCGGCGTCGAACAGCTCGCGCACCTTGGCGGAGACCTCTTCGGCCACGGCAAGGGACGGATTGGCGCCCGCCTCGAACGACCCGGCCGAATTGCCCAGGCGACGCAGCTGGTCGCGGGCCTTGCGGCCGACGGTCAGGATCTGGACGTCCTTGCCCTCGTTGCGCAGGCGGTTGATGCGCTCGCGCGCCGCGCGGACGATCGAGGAGTTGAAGCCGCCGGCCAGGCCGCGGTCCGAGGTCGCCACCACGATCAGGTGGCGCTTGTCGGAGCCGGTGCCCACCAGCAGCTTCGGCGCGCCCTCGCCGGACACGCCGGCCGCGAGGTTCGCGATCACCGACGCCATGCGCTCGGCGTAGGGCCGCGCGTTCTGGGCCGCGTCCTGGCTGCGGCGCAGCTTCGCCGCCGCCACCATCTGCAGCGCCTTCGTGATCTTCTGCGTGGCTTTCACGCTTCCGATCCGATTGCGCATCTCCTTGAGGCTGGCCATCGCCTAGGTCCCGGTCCTCTCGGTTCGCTTAGGCGAAGGTTTCAGCGAAGGCGGCCAGCACCGACTTCAGATCGTCTTCGACGTTCTTGATGTCCTTTTCGGTGCGGATCTTGTCGAGCATCGCCTGGTGCTTGGTGTGCAGGTGGCTCAGCAGCTCGCTTTCGAAGCGGCGGACCTGGTTCACCGGCACCTTGTCCAGGTAGCCACGGGTGCCGGCGTAGACGACGGCGACCTGCTCTTCCACGGCCAGCGGCGAGTATTGCGGCTGCTTCAGGAGCTCGGTCAGGCGTTCGCCGCGCGCCAGCTGACGCTGGGTCGTGGCGTCGAGGTCGGAGCCGAACTTCGCGAAGGCGGCCATTTCCCGGTACTGGGCGAGCTCGCCCTTGATCGGGCCGGACGCGGCCTTCATCGCCTTGATCTGGGCCGAGGAGCCCACGCGCGAGACCGAGATGCCGACGTTCACCGCCGGGCGGATGCCCTGGAAGAACAGGTCGGTTTCCAGGAAGATCTGGCCGTCGGTGATCGAGATCACGTTGGTCGGGATGTAGGCCGACACGTCGTTGGCCTGGGTTTCGATGACCGGCAGGGCGGTCAGCGAACCGGCGCCATTGTCCTCGTTCAGCTTCGCGGCCCGCTCCAGCAGACGGCTATGCAGATAGAACACGTCGCCCGGATAGGCTTCGCGGCCCTGCGGGCGGCGCAGCAGCAGCGACATCTGGCGATAGGCGACGGCCTGCTTGGAAAGGTCGTCGTAGATGATCACGGCGTGCATGCCGTTGTCGCGGAACCACTCGCCCATGGCGCAGCCCGCGAACGGAGCCAGGAACTGCAGCGGGGCCGGTTCCGACGCCGTGGCCGAGACCACGATGGTGTAGTCCAGGGCGCCGCGCTCCTCGAGCGTCTTGACGATCTGGGCGACGGTCGAGCGCTTCTGGCCGATGGCGACGTAGATGCAATAGAGCTTGGCGCTCTCATCGCCGGTCGCGTTCACCGACTTCTGGTTCAGGATGGTGTCGATCGCCACGGCGGTCTTGCCGGTCTGGCGGTCGCCGATGATCAGCTCGCGCTGGCCACGGCCGACGGGGATCAGGGTGTCGATGGCCTTCAGGCCCGTCTGCACCGGCTCGTGCACCGACTTGCGCGGGATGATGCCCGGGGCCTTCACGTCCACGCGGCGGCGCTCGGTCGCCTTGATCGGGCCCTTGCCGTCGATCGGTTCGCCCAGCGGGTTCACGACCCGGCCCAGCAGGCCCTTGCCGACCGGCACGTCCACGATCTCGCCCAGGCGGCGCACGTCGTCGCCTTCCGAGATGGCGCGGTCTTCGCCGAAGATCACGACGCCGACGTTGTCGCGCTCGAGGTTCAGGGCCATGCCCTTCACCCCAGCCTTCGGGAATTCGACCATCTCGCCGGCCTGGACGTTGTCGAGGCCGAACACGCGGGCGATGCCGTCGCCGACGCTCAGGACCTGGCCGACGTCGGAGACGTCGGCGTCGGCGCCGAAGTTGGCGATCTGCGACTTGAGGATGGCCGAGATTTCGGCGGCGCGGATATCCATGGATCTTACGCTCTCTTGAGGGCGAATTTCAGGGAGTCGAGCTTCGACTTGAGCGAGGCGTCGAACAGACGGGAACCGACCTGCACCTTGATGCCGCCGAGGATGGCGGGATCGACGCGGGTCGAGATTTCAGGGTCCTTGCCGAGCGCCTGGCGGAGCGCGGCGGCCACGCCCTTGGCCTGGGCGGCGGACAGCGGAACGGCGGTGGTCACCTGAGCGGAGACCGCGCCGCGGGCCTTGGCGGCCAGGGCTTCGAAGCCGGCGATCGCGCCGGCGAGCTCCGAAGCGCGGCCATTGGCGGCCAGCAGCCCCAGGAACTTGGTGGTGGTGGCGCTGAGTTTCGCCTTCTTGGCGATCGCGGTGAGCGCCGCGCCCTTCTCCTCGGCGGAGAACTTCGGCGAGCCCAGCAGCACGCGCAGATCGCGGCTGTCGGCGATCGCCGCCTTCAGGGATTTCAGGTCGGACCCGACGGCCGCCACCTGCTTCTGTTCGTTCGCCAGATCGAACAGGGCTTGGGCGTAGCGCCCACCCACATTCGAGACCTTGGAATCGTCCGCCACTTAAATGTCCGTCCGGTGCGTCTAGAGAGCCGCCGCGGAAGGCCTCCGCTGCAGCCTTAAAGGCTTGAAAGCGCTTGGAAAAAGCACATCAGGAGCAAAGGCCATGCTGACCCCTCTCCCAAAGCCGCGCGCCTGATAGCACGCGACCTCCCGCGCCGCAACATGGCGGGGCGGGACGCAACCCGATGAATCGTCACACTGTTTGGCAGTTCCGTGGCGGAAGGCGTTGCGCCTTCTTTCAGGCCGCACCCTTTCGGTAACCGCGAATGAAGGCGGCGCAGTGCGCCTCGCGGAAGCTGTCCTGGTCGAGGGGCCGGGTCACCGCCCCGCCGAGCGCGCCCTGGTGGAGCTCCGCCAGGATGAGGGGCGAGATTAACGCCAGCGCGGCCACGCGGGGGTCGCCGCGCTCCATCTCGCCGCGATCCATGTGAGCGGCCAGCCGCGCCTCCAACGCCTCGATCATCGGCTCGAGGATTTCGATGAGATAGGCGCGGCCGATTTCCGGCCGGCCCAGCCCCTCGGCCAGGCCGATGCGATGCAGCTCGGCCACCATCTGCTGCTTCAGGCCGAGCGCGATATAGGCGGCGGCGGCCCGTACGGACTCCTCGAAGGTGTCGCCAGGTTCGCGAAGAAAGGCCAGGTGACGCCCGGCGCCAGGCGCGTGCAAGGCCAGCACCAGCCGCACCAGGCCGTCGCGGCTGCCAAAATAGTGTCGCAGCGTCGAAACGCTGACGCCGGCGCGCGCCGCGAGTTCCCGCAGGCTTGGAGGCGGCGACGCCCCTTCGGCGAGGCCAAGGCGCAAGCGCTCCGCCAGCTCGCGACGCCGAGCCTCGAATCCAGCGTTCGTCGCACCCTTGGTACGCGCCATGGAAATCTCTCGAACGATACTATAGACCGAATGGTCTAAGATATGGAGTGACGAATGCCCGATGGATTCGTTGGTCGCTCCTTTGTGAGAGCAGATCGTCGCAGTCTGAAGGCCGATCATGATCCATAGCGAGTGTCTGCAGGTTCTTTGCGATGCGCCGGTGCGGCCGGACGGGCGCTACGTCCTCTACTGGATGCAGCAGTCCCAGCGGGCGGAATTCAACCCGGCTCTGGAACTCGCCATCGAGTTCGCCAATTCGCTCGATCTTCCGGTCCTGGTCGCCTTCGGCCTGACCGCCTTTCCGGAGGCCAACGCCCGGCACTACGATTTCATGCTTCGCGGCCTCGCGGAGGTGAGGGCCAGGCTGACGAAGCGCGGCGTGGCCTTCGTGATCCGGAAGCAGCCGCCGCACGAACTGGTCCGTGGCCTGGCCAGCGACGCCGCGCTGGTGGTCTGCGATCGCGGCTATTTGCGGATACAGCGCGCCTGGCGCGAGGCGCTGGCCAAGGACCTCGGGCGGCGGCTGATCCAGGTGGAAGGCGATGCGGTCGTCCCGGTGGAGGTCGCCTCCGACCGGCATGAGACCGCGGCGCGGACGCTTCGGCCGAAACTCCAGCGCCTGTGGGACGATTTTCTCAACGCGGTCGAACCCCGGCCGCTCCACCGCCGCGCCGATGGGCTGGCGATCGCCTCCGATGTCGATCTGGGCGACGTTCCGCGGCTCCTGCACTCCTTGAAGATCGACCAGGCCGTCGGGCCGGTTCGCCGCTTCGCGCCGGGCGAAGGCGCCGCACGCTCGCTTCTCGCCCGGTTCCTGGACGACGGCCTTGAGCGGTACGCGCGGGACCGGAGCCGGCCCGAGGCCGGCGCGGCGTCGCTGATGAGCCCCTATCTCCACTTCGGCCAGATCTCTCCGGTGGAGATCGTGCTCGCCGTGCGCCGGGCCAGCCGCGGCGAGGGCTCCAAGGCCTATGTGGAAGAGCTCGTCGTCCGGCGAGAGCTGGCCTTCAATCACGTGCACTTCGCGCCGAACTACGACCGTTACACGGCGCTCCCATCCTGGGCGCGGCAGAGCCTGGCCGCGCATAGGGATGACCCGCGCCCGGCGATCTATACAGCCGAGCAGCTGGAGGCCGCAGACACCCACGACCCGCATTGGAACACCGCCATGCGCGAGATGCGGACCACCGGCTACATGCACAACGTCATGCGGATGTACTGGGGGAAGAAGATCCTGCAGTGGTCGCCCAGTCCCGAGGCCGCCTTCGAAACGGCGCTGGCGCTGAACAATCGCTGGTTCCTCGACGGCCGCGACGCCAATTCCTTCACCAATGTGGGCTGGCTGTTCGGCCTGCATGACCGACCCTGGCCGAATCAACCTGTGTTCGGCGCGGTCCGCGCCATGGGGCAGAACTCGCTCCGAAAGTTCGACACCGCGGCCTACGCGCGGCAGGTCGAGGCCCTGGTGGCGGCGGAGAGCGCGAGGGCCGCCTGAAAAGAAGAGGCCGCCGGCGTGAGCCGGCGGCCTTCAGTTTCAGAGCTCGACAACAGAGCTGCTGGGAGACTGGAAAGTCTGAATAGGCCTTACTGCTTGGCCGTCTGCACGCCGCCGCCGGCGCGGGCCACAGCCACGCTGTTGCAGGCGGCCAGGCGGGCGTCGTCCATCGCCTTGACGCCGGTGTAGGAGGTCACCGGGCCGAACTTGGCGGCGATCACCTTGCAGGTGGACGAGGAGAAGGTCAGCGAGGTGGTGGCGTTGGCCACGCAGGCGTCGCCTTCGCAGTTGAACACCGCTTCACCGGCGATCAGCTTGGTGGCGGTCGGGACGGGTTGCGCCAGCTTGGCGACCACAACGTCGCCCGCGAAGGCGGCGGGAGCGGCGGACAGGGTGACGAGCGCGGCGCACGCGGCCGCAAGGGTAACGAGCTTCATATGGAGCCCTCCGGTTCGGGGAGTGGCGGCGTCCCTGCTCAAGACGCCGGCCCTGTCCGTCGCGTTGGGTCGCTTCGGGTATCCCCACCCTAGGCGCACTCCGAACTGAGCATCGCTAAGATAACAGTGTTAAGATCGGAGGCAACCGCTATTTTCGCAACCTGGGTATGCGAAGATGTATCGAAGCGGGGCCTTGCAGCGGTCGGGCGCGCTTCCTATGCGCCCGCCGCCTTGATGGCCGCGTCGATCTCGTCGAGCGAGTGGTAGCCCGGCTCCATCTGCTTGCCGTTGATGACGAAGGTCGGGGTGGAGTTGACCTTGTCGTCCTTGTTGTGGTGGTCGACGCGGTCGTTCAGCGCCTGGATCGCCTTCTCGTCGGTGATGCACTTGTTGAACTGGTCTTCGGTCATGCCGACCGACTTGGCCACGTCCAGCAGGGTGTCGCGCGGTGCCTCGAACGCCTGCTGCTGGTCGTTGAAGATGGCGTCGGTGACGTTGAAGTACTTGTCCTTGCCGGCGCAGCGGGCCAGCAGGAACCCGGACGCCGCCACCTGCACCTCGGCGCCGCCGCCCACCAGCATCTCACGAAACACATAGTGCACCTGGTTGCTGTCGATGTACTTGGTCTTGAAGGCCGGGAAGACCTCCTTCTGCCACTTGGCGCAGATCGGGCAGCCGACCGAGGCGTATTCCACGACGGTGACCTTGGCGTTCGGGTTGCCGAGATCCATGTCGTCCTTGGTCAGCGCCGCGCCGCCGCCGCCCGCGCCACCCTTCGAGCAGGCCGCAAGGCTCACCACCATCAGGGCGCTCACCAGCGCCAGCCGAATCTGCGACATCGTCTCGTTTCCTCCAGGCCCCGACGGCGAAGCTTCGCCTTCTCGGGGCCGAATGTGACCTAAGCTGGGCCGAGCGCAAAGCGCGGCGCCCCGAAAGCTTTTCCGGCCGCCTCTCAAAGCCTGCCGTTCATATCTCGTCAATCATGTCGCGTGTCTCTCTGGGCTGAGTTATGGGTCGGCCGACCTGAAGGACGAGGACATGGCCAACGCGAAGCCGCCGCCCCCGAACGGCAGAGGGGGCCGAGGCGGCGATCCCGGCGAGGCCCCGCGCCGCCGCTCGCCCCTGCAATCGGTGATCTACTGGAGCCTGGTGGTCGGCGTCTGGGGGCTGATCTTCGTGGTCGCCTTCTTCGCGGTTTTCTCGGTCGACCTGCCCGACACCTCCAAGCTCTACGAGGTCAAGCGCCAGCCCTCGATCTCCTACCTCGACCGCTCCGGCGGCCTGGTGGCGGTGCGCGGCAGCCAGTACGCGCCACCCGTCGACCTCGACAAATTGCCGCCCTATGTGCCGAAGGCCTTCATCGCCATCGAGGACCGCTGGTTCTACTGGCACTTCGGCTTCAACCCCTGGGGGATCGCCCGCAGCCAGGTCTATGACCTGACCCACCGCGGCGGCGGGCCCCTGCGCGGCGGCTCGACCATCACCCAGCAGCTGGCCCGCAACCTGTTCCTGACGCCGAACCAGACCTATCGGCGCAAGGCGCAGGAGTTGATCCTGGCCATCTGGCTGGAGGCCAAGTTCTCGAAGAAGCAGATCCTCGAGCTCTATCTGAACCGGGTCTATTTCGGGGCCGGCGCCTATGGGATCGAGGCGGCGAGCCAGCGCTATTTCGGCAAGCCCGCCTCCCAGCTCTCGATCGGCGAATCGGCCTTGCTGGCCGGGCTGATGAAGGGCCCGTCGCGCTATTCCCCGGTCTCGGCCACCGACCGCGCGGAGCGGCGCACGACCATCGTGCTGGACGAGATGTACCGCATCCACGCGATCACCGCCGCCCAGCGCGACCAGGCGCTGCACACCCCGGTGCGGGTCAATCCGGTGCTGGCCAACCAGCGCGCGCAGTACTTCACCGACTGGGTGGACGACCAGGTGCGCAAGCTGGTGGGCGAGCCGACCGAGGACCTGGTCGTCGAGACGACGCTGGACCTGCCGCTGCAGGCCGCCGCCGAAGCCTCGGTGCAGAAGGGCGTCGAGGCCGCCCAGAACCAGGGCGTGAAACAGGCCGCCCTTATCTCGCTCGACAGCGAGGGCCGGGTCCGCGCCTACGTCGGAGGGGTCAATTACCTGCAGAGCCAGTTCGACCGCGCCACCAGCGCGCGGCGCCAGGCGGGCTCGTCGTGGAAGCCCTTCGTCTACCTGACCGCCATGGAGGCGGGCCGCACGCCGGACACCCCGGTGGTCGACGAGCCGATCACCATCGGCAACTGGACGCCGCGCAACTACACCGGCCAGTACCTGGGCCCGATCAACCTGGAGATCGCGCTCAAGGAATCGATCAACACCGTGGCCGCGCGGCTGGCCAGCGAGGTCGGCACCTCCAACGTCGCCGCCACCGCGCACCGACTGGGGATCGTCTCGCCGATCCAGCTTGACCCGTCCATGTCGCTGGGCGCCGTCGAGGTGAGCCCGATGGAGATGGCCCAGGCCTATGTGCCGTTCTCCAACGGCGGGGTGTTCGCCAAGGGCTATGGCATCGAGCGCATCCGCACCGCGTCCGGCCGGGTTCTCTACGACCACAATGTGGGCCAGGCGCAGGGCCGCCAGGTGATCAACCAGCCGGCGCTCAGCTACATGATCCGCATGATGCGCCAGGTGATCGCCTCGGGCACCGGCACGCGCGCGGCGGTGAAGGGCTATGACCTGGCCGGCAAGACCGGCACCACCAGCGATTACCGCGACGCCTGGTTCATCGGCTACACCGGCGGCTTCGTCACCGCCGTCTGGGTCGGCAAGGACGACAACACCCCGATGAAGAAGGTCACCGGCGGCGGCCCGCCCGCCGGCATCTGGCACGACTACATGAGCCAGGCCCTGCCGCGGCTGAAGACCGAGGGCATCCCCGGTAGCGAAGCCCCGCAGGCGGAGCCCCCCGACATGGTCGGCCAGATCATCAACGGGGTGAACGGCCTGCTCAACGGCGACCACGAGGCTGAGGGGCCCGGCCCGCAGACCGCAGCGCGGCCCCAGCCCGAAGAAGCGCCGCACTGAGCGGGTTTGAAGCCGGGTCCCGCGGGGCTAGAGGAACGCCATGGCGCCGACCCACAACCCCTCGGTCTTCGAGTCCCCGGATCTTCGCGCCGCGCAGCAGATCATCCTCACGCCGGAGGGTGATCGCTCCACGGATGAGCGCTGGGCGCGGGAGACACCCTACCTCACGGAACTGCTGGGCGCGGCGCTGGCGCTGACGCCGGAAAGCCTGGTCATCGACTACGGCTGTGGCGTGGGCCGCCTGTCCAAGGCGCTGATCGAACGGTTCGGCTGCATGGTGCTGGGCGTCGACAGCAGCGAGGCGATGCGAGGGTTCGCGCCCGGCTATGTGAAGGACGCCGCCTTCTCGGTGGTTTCGCGGCGCGGGCTGCAGGCGATGGCGGCGGCGGGGCTGCGGGCGGACGCCGCCATCAGCGTCTGGGTGCTGCAGCACTGCCTCAAGCCCCAGGCGGATATCGGCCTGCTGCGCAAGGCGTTGAAGCCGGGCGCGCCGCTCGGACTGGTCAATATGTGGAAACGGGCGGTGCCGACCGTCGAGCGCGCCTGGGTCAACGACCACCTCGACGTCCGCGCGCTGGTCGCGGAAACCTTCCCGGAACGGTTCGTCCAGACCCTCGCCCCTGAGATCGTTGGCGAGACAGTGGCCGCAGACGCCTTCTGGGGCGTGTTCGGCTAGCGCCCGAAGGCGTGCAGCGCCGCGCCCTCGGCGCGCAGCCAGGCGCGATGGGCCTTAGGGTCGCCCACCAGGGCGCGGACGTGGGCCCAGAACCTTGGGCCGTGGTTCAGCTCCCGCAGGTGGGCGCATTCGTGCGCCGCCACATAGTCAGCGACCTCGTAGGGCGCGAGCGCGAGGCGCCAGCTGTAGCGGATCGCCGGCGGCCCGCCCCGGACCCCGGCCCGGCAGGAGCCCCAGCGGCCCTTGGCGTCGGCGATGGTGACCGTCGGCATGGGCGCGCCCAGCATGGCGGCATAGACTTCCGTCCGCTCGCCCAGCACAGCGGCGGCCCGGCGCTTCAGCACCAGGATCACCGCGCGGGCGAAGCCTTCCCCGTCCCCCATGGCCGTGATCCGCGCCGGCTGGCCATCGGCGGCCGGATGCCACTTGGCCCGGCCCGTCCCGGCCTCCAGCCGCACGGGCTCGCCGAACACCATGAGTGTCATGCCCGGATGGATCGGCGTCGCGTCCGGCAGTTCGGCGATCCGTTCGGCGATCCAGTGGGCGCGGTCGCGGGCGAAGGCGGCGGCCTCGGGCAGGCGGCGCAGGGACGGCGCGGTGGCGACGATCTCGCGCCGGGTCCGGTCCAGCCGGATCGACACCCGCCGGGCGCGGCGGTTGACCTTCAAGGTCACGGGCGTGCCGGCCACCTCCAGCCGGTCCCCGTCGTTCAGCGATCGGCCAAAGAGACTCACCTAAGGGAACTTAGGCGGCCTTGGTCCCCTTGGGGAGGGCGGCGTTGGCCGGATTGCGCAACAAATCCGCCTCGGCGCTCCAGATCACCTCGCGCACCCGCGGATAGATCTCGGCGCGGAAGCGGGCGCCGTTGAAGACGCCGT
>JAFEDM010000490.1 GCA_018241625.1 Pseudomonadota bacterium
CGTCCGGCGTGAACGCCGGCGTCGGCATCCCGGTGCGCTGCACCACTTGGCTTACCCCCACTTGGCTTACCCCCACTTGGCTTACCCCCACTTGGCTTACCCCCACTTGGCTTACCCCCACTTGGCTTACCCTGGGTCGCCGGGGCAGAGTGTCGCCGATCGCTGACGCGAACCAAGAAAACCCTGGGGGAAACCAATGAAGTTGAAACTCGCCCTGGCCGCCGTGGCCGGCCTCACCATCACCGCCGGCGCGGCCTGCGCCGAGGACTTCGTCACCATTCCGCTGGAGACCACGGTGAACGCCCCGGCCGACAAGGCCTGGCCGAAGATCAACGGCTACTGCCTGATCGGCCCCTGGTTCAAGACCACCTGCACGGTCTCCGGCCCGGAGGGCCAGGTGGGCTCGGTGCGCACCATCGCCGGGCGGATCAAGGAGCTGCTGGTCGCCAAGACGGCCTGGTCCTACACCTACAGCCAGCCCAAGAGCCCGATCGACTACCACGGCACCGTGGAGATCCAGCCGATCGACAAGAAGACGTCGAAGCTGCTCTACACCCTGGTCTACGACGCCGACGCCCTGCCGAAGCACGAGGCGGAGGACAAGGCGAAGGACAAGGAGAACCGCACCAAGCAGTTCACCGGCCTGCTCGCCACCATGAAGGCCGCCGCCGAAGCGAAGTAGCCCTCGGCGCGCCCTCTACCGGCGGCCGCCTTATCTTCTGCCCATGAAGGTCACGACCGCGTAGAGGGCGACCAGCGCCAGCAGCCCGATCACCATGGCCCGGCCCATCAGCTTGCGCCGGGCCTCTTCGCGTGGGTTGGGGGTCGGGTCGCTCAAGCTTGGCCTCTCGTTCCGATGCGTGGAATGGTCCGTGTGGATGCTTCCCGGCATAGGGCCGATGGCGCTAAGCCGCCACCGAAAGTCGCCGCCCCGGAGGATCATCGTGCGCACCATCCTCGCCGCCGCCATGCTGGTCGCTCTCGCCGTGCCTGCCCTGGCGCAGGACGTGGGCCTCGGGTCGGCGCAGCCGACCGGCGCGGGCGCGGGCCAGACCAAGGCGCTCAGCTTCGCCAATGGCCGGATCTTCCAGGCCACCGGCTTCGGCAACACCTTCATGGTCACCACCAAGGCCGGCGACGTGATCATCGACACCTCCCTGCCAATGAACGCCGCGCGGCACCACGCCCTGCTGCGCGCCGAGGACAAGGGGCCGATCAAAGACATCATCCTGACCCACAGCCACGGCGACCACACCGGCGGGGTGAAGGCCTGGAAGGAGCCGGGGACCCAGGTGATCGAGCAGGCCAGCTCGGTCGAGTTCCGCAACTACCAGGAACGGCTGGCCGGGTTCTTCGCGATCCGCAACGCCGCCCAGTACAACGCGTCCGTGGGCGCGCTCGCCGGCCCGGGCGGCGCGATCCGCGAGGGGATGAACCCCGGGAATTACGCCGCGCCCAAGCTGGCCGACGTGCTGTTCGACAAGGACTACCGCTTCAAGCTGGGCGACCTGACCTTCGTCTGTCTGTCGATGCCGGGTGAAACCCCGGACATGCTCAACGTCTGGATCCCCGAGCTGAAGGCCCTGTTCATCGGCGACAACTACTATGCGTCGTTCCCCAACATGTACACGCTGCGCGGCACGCCGCCGCGGCCGGCCCTGAACTATGTGGAATCGCTCAACAAGGTCCTGGCCCTGAAGCCGGAGATCGTGCTGCCCAGCCACGGCGTCCCGATCGTCGGCGCCGACAAGGTCCAGAAGGTGCTGACCCAGTACCGCGACGCCATCCTCTATGTGCACGACGCCACCGTGAAGGGGATGAACCAGGGCAAGGACGCCTACAGCCTGATGCGCGAGATCAAGCTGCCGAGCGAGCTCTATGTGGGCGAGGGCTACGGCGCGATCGGCTGGTCGGTGCGCGGCATCTACGAGGGCTACGCCGGCTGGTTCGACACCGATCCGGCGACCATGTACCCCGTCGCGCCCAACGAGGCGGCGGCCGAGCTGGTCCGGATCGCCGGCGGCGCGGGGCCGGTGGCGGCGCGGGCCCAGGCGATCGCGGCCTCGGACCCGGCCATGGCCTTGCGCTTGACCAGCGCTGCGCTGGCCGTGGAGCCGAAGAACCCCGCCGCGCTGGCCGCCCGCAAGACCGCCCTGCAGGCCCTGCTCAAGGCGTCGAAGAACTCCAACGAAAGCGGCTGGCTGAACGCGGGCCTGGCCCGGGTCGAGGCGGCTCAGAAGTAGACCCTCATGGGTTAAGCCCCGGAACTGCGCCCTGGGGCCGTCATTCTTCCCCTCTGAACCCTAGGAGGGAGAGATCCATGAAACGTGCCTTGATGCTGAGCGCCGCGGTGGTCGCCGCCCTGTCGCTCGCTGCCTGCAACAAGAACGCCGGGACCACGGCCGACAACGCCGCCAACACGGCCAGCGACACGGCCTCGAACGCCGCCTCCGGCGCCGCCGCGGCGACCAACAAGGCCGAGGACGCCACCGGCGCGGCCGTGGGCGCGACCTCCGCCAACACCCTAGGCTCGCACGACACCGCAGCCTTCGTGTCGAACGCCAGCCAGAGCGACATGTACGAGGTCCAGGCAGCGCAGATCGCCGAGAAGCGCTCGAAGAACAAGGCGATCCAGGACTTCGCCAAGATGATGGTCAAGGACCATGCCAAGTCGACGTCGCTGCTGAAGCCGGCCGCCGCCGCGGCCAAGCAGACGCCCGCCGACAAGCTGGACAATCGCCGCCAGGGCTTCATCGACCACCTGAACAGCGCCAGCGACGCCGACTTCGACAAGGTCTACGTCGACCAGCAGGTCGCCGCCCACAAGGAAGCCCTGGACCTGATGCAGGGCTACGCCAAGGACGGCTCCGACGCCGGCCTGAAGGGCGTCGCCGCCAACATCGCGCCCACCGTCCAGATGCACCTGGACAAGATCCAGCAGATTCAGGGGACGCTGAAGTAAGGGCGAACGAGCGTTGCGACTACGAAGGGCCGGCGGATCACCGCCGGCCCTTTTGCATGGGCCGGCCGATCCCTATTGCGGAACCGGCTTCTGGTCCTTCGGGCCGTCCGAGGCCTTGGCGAGGGCGTCAGCGGGCTTTTCGCCGGCCTGCAGGGCGCCCACGACCTTCTGGTGCTGGCTCTCGTCGGTCACCACCGCGTCGATCGACCGCTTCACGGCCGACGCGCTCTGGTGCGGATGGGTCGCGCAGGCCGCGAGACACGGCAGGGCGGCGGCGATAACCAGGGTGGCTTTGCGCATGGGGTCCTCCAGCCCAGACAACGCACGACGCCGCCGCCAGTGGCACGAGATCGCGTGACGGCCTCCGCGGACGGACTATAGGTGAGGCATGCGCCACGCCCTGTTCGCCGCCGTTGCGGCCACCGCTTTCGCCCTTCCCGCCATCGCCCAGCCGCAGGCGGTCGACAGCGGCCCCATCTCGCCCCAGCGCCTCAGCGCCGACGTGAAGGCGCTGGCCGATTCCAGGCTCGCCGGCCGCGCGCCGGGCGGCCCGGGCGAGGCCGGGACCCTGGCCTATATCGAGGCCCAGTTCAGAGCCGCCGGCCTGCAGCCCGCGGGCGACCCCAAGGGTCCCGGCGGCGGCTGGACCCAGGCGGTGCCGCTGATCCGCTTCCAGGTCGATCCGCCGACGACGAAATTCGCCCTCACCGCCGCCGGCCGGACCGCGGCCTTGAAGCAGACCCAGGAGGTGATGATCTGGACTCAGCGGCCGGTGTCGCGGGTGCAGGTGGAGAAGGCGCCCCTGGTCTTCGTCGGCTATGGCGTCACCGCGCCGGAGCGGAAGTGGGACGACTTCAAGGGCGTCGACCTGAAGGGCAAGATCGCCGTCGTCCTGATCAACGACCCCGACTTCGAGGCCAAGCCGGGCGAGCCGGTGGCCGGCAAGTTCGGCGGCCAGGCCGCCACCTACTACGGCCGCTGGATCTACAAGTTCGAGGAGGCGGCGCGGCACGGCGCCATCGGCTGCATCATCGTCCACGAGACCGCCGGCGCGGCCTACGGCTGGTCGACGGTCGTCGCCTCCAACGGCGACAGCTACGACGTGGTCCGCCCCGACCCCGCCAAGGTCCACCCCCTGCTGCAGGGCTGGATGCAGCGCGACCTGGCGGTGAAGCTGTTCAAGGACGCCGGCCTGGACTTCGAGGCCGAAAAGGTCCGCGCCCGGACCTTTGGCTTCAAGCCGGTCGAGCTGAAAGGCGCCAGCCTGTCCGCCGACTTCCCGGTGAAGACCGAGCGGCTGACCAGCCACAACGTCCTGGCCAAGATTCCCGGGACCACGCATCCGAAGGAAAGCGTGATGTTCGCCGCCCACTGGGACGCCTTCGGCCAGGGCCCGCCGGACGCCAGCGGCGACACCGTGCGCCATGGCGCCATCGACGACGGCATGGGCGTGGCGGGCGTGCTGGAGATCGCCCGCGCCTTCGCCAAGGGCCCCAAGCCGCAGCGCAGCCTGGTGTTCGGCGTCTGGACGGCCGAGGAGCGCGGCCTGCTGGGCAGCGAATACTACGCCACCCACCCGACCATGCCGCTGGCCACCACCGTCGCCAACTTCACCATGGACGTGGTGCAGACCGCCGGCCCGTCCCACGACCTGGTGCTGGTGGGCGACGGCAAGTCCAGCCTGGACGCTGACCTCGCCAGGGCGGCGGCGAAGCAGCACCGCACCATCACCCCCGACCCGCACCCGGAGAAGGCGCTGTTCTACCGCGCCGACCACTTCAGCGTCGCCAAGCGCGGCGTGCCGACCGAGCTGATCATGGGCATGGCCGCCGGGCCGGACCTGGTCGCGGGCGGCCGGGCGGCCGGCGACCAGTGGGTCAACGACTACACCGCCAAGTGCTACCACCAGGTCTGCGACGACTGGAGCGCGGCCTGGGACCTGCGCGGCGCGGCCCAGGACATCGACCTCTTCTACGAGGTGGGCAAGGATCTGGCGAACAGCCGCGCCTGGCCCACCTGGAACGCCGGCTCCGAGTTCAAGGCCGAGCGCGCGAAGACGGCGAGCCTGCGGAAGTAACGGCCGTGAGCCAGACGCCCGCTCAACCTGCGGCGCCGCCAAAGCCCGCCAACCCGCTGGTCGGGCCGGGCCTGGTCCTGGTGTGGCTGGCCCTCTGCGCCGGACTGGTCGCCGCGCCCAATGGGCCGCTGGTCTTCGCCGTGGTGATGCTGGGCTGGGTGATCTCGGTGATGGCGCACGAGTTCGCGCACGCCGCGACGGCCTGGCTGGGCGGCGACAAGACGGTGACCGAGAAGGGCTATCTGTCGTTCGATCCGCGCCGCTATGGCGATGTGGGCGTGAGCCTGGTGCTGCCGTTGATCGCCCTGATCATGGGCGGCGTCGGTTTCCCGGGCGGCGCGGTCTACATCCGAAACGACCTGATCCCGCGCCGGATCATGCGTTCGGCGGCGGCGCTGGCGGGGCCGGCGGCGAGCTTCGCGATCTTCCTGGCCCTGGTCGTCGGCCTGACGGCCTGGGCGAGCGCCGGCGTCCAAGGCGCGGGCCCGGCCGCGCTCTTCGAAGCGCTCTCGGTCCTGGCCTTCCTGCAGATCATGGGCGTGATGCTCAACCTGCTGCCCCTGCCGGGCCTGGACGGCTTCGCGGTGCTGCGGCCCTGGCTGCCCCAGGCGCTGCGCTTCCGCACCCGCCGCGCGGAGGGGCTGGTGATGCTGGGTCTGCTGCTCCTGCT
>JAFEDM010000491.1 GCA_018241625.1 Pseudomonadota bacterium
GGGGACATCCGCCAGGACCAGGGTTTCGGGGCCGCCCACGGCCTTGCTCAACAGCGCCTTCATGTCCGCTCTCCCGGCTGGTCTCTTCGAAGTCGGCGGACGCTAGCCCAGTCGAACCAGCGGCGGAAGGCGAAATCCGAACAGGCGTTTGAATGGCCTCAGAAGCGGTGGGACAGGCCGACGTAGACTTCGCTGGTCGGGGTGTCGTGGTTCAGGCCCAGGTTCACGCCGCCGTCGAGCTGGGTGCTCTTGCCGATGAGCTGGGCGGCGAATAGGTCGAAGGTCGCCTGCTTGGTCATGTGGTGGGGCGCACCGTCGTTCTGGCCCCAGAGCTCGGCGCCCAGGGTGGTGTCGCCGAAGCCGCGGCTGATCGAGACCGTGGCGCTTTCCGCCACGTGTGTGCCGCCGCCGGGACCGTTGCGGAACAGGTCGACCTGCGGCGTGAAGCCGAGCGAAAAGCCGTCCGGCAGGGGCGCGGACACCGGTAGGCGGACGCCGCCGGTCCAGCCGCCCTGGCCCAGGCCGTGGGTGGCGGTGGGCGCGTTGACGTAGGGCTGGATGGAAACCTGGACGGCCGCCTCGTCCTTGGCGTCGGTCAGGGCGTAGCGGAAGCCGAAGGTGGCGTCGCCGACGCCGGTGGTGGTTCCGGCGCCGCGGGCATGGTCGACGATCAGCGGCGCCCAGGCGGCCTCGATCTCCAAGCGGCCGGTGAGGCCGAAGCGCAGCTCGGTCGCGCCATAGGCGGTGACGTCCTCGTGCTGGCCGGGGGCGTGCAGGAAGACGGCGTCGGCGAGCGCGGTCTCGACCTGCAGGTGGCCGGCGTCGAGAATGCAGGGCGGGGTCGCCTTGCCGGGCCGGTCGGCGCAGAAAGGCCGCAGATCGTCGGCGTGCGCCGCCAGCGGCGCGGCGATGAGAGCGGTGAGGGCCAGGACGGCGTGACGCATGGCCACTGGCTAGGCCGCGTCGGTTAATTGGCGGAAAAGAAACGCCGCCCCTATATTGGCGGCTCTCCAGAAGGACTGTCTCAGTTGGGCGTGACCCTCGACCTCTCGCGCGGCGCCACGGCGACCGCCACGCCCGTGAAGCCGAACCTGTGCGGCCTGACGCGGGCCGAACTCGCCCAGGCGCTGGTCGAGGCCGAGGTGGTGCGTCCGGAGAAGGCCAAGATGCGCGCCAGCCAGCTCTGGCGCTGGATCCACCACTACGGCGTCACCGACTTCGCGGCCATGACCGACGTGGCCAAGGAGATGCGCGCCAGCCTCGACGACGCTTTCAGCCTGGCGCGGCCGGAGATCGTCGAGCGGCAGGTCAGCCGCGACGGCACCCGCAAGTGGCTGATCCGCACCGCGCCGGGCATCGAGATCGAGACCGTCTACATTCCCGACGTGGGCCGGTCCGGCGCTCTGTGCGTGTCCAGCCAGGTGGGCTGCACGCTGAACTGCACCTTCTGCCACACCGGCACCCAGGCCCTGGTGCGCAACCTGACCGCCGCGGAGATCGTGGCCCAGGTGCAGGTGGCCCGCGACGACCTCGGCGAATGGCCCTCGCCCAAGGAGGACCGACGGCTCTCCAACATCGTCTTCATGGGCATGGGCGAGCCGCTCTACAATCTCGACAACGTCGCCGCCGCCGTCGACATCATCGCCGACGGCGAGGGCATCGCGATCTCGCGCCGCCGGATCACCGTCTCGACTTCAGGCGTGGTCCCGGAGCTGCAGCCGCTGGGCGAGCGCTGCCAGACCATGCTGGCGATCTCGCTGCACGCCACGAACGATGCGCTGCGCGACAAGCTGGTGCCGCTCAACAAGAAGTACCCGATCGCCGAGCTGATGGCCGGCATCCGCGCCTATCCAGGCCTGGCCAACACCAAGCGGGTGACGTTCGAGTACGTCATGCTGAAGGGCGTCAACGATAGCCCGGCCGAGGCCAAGGCCCTGGTCCAGCTGCTCAAGGGCCTACCGGCCAAGATCAACCTGATCCCGTTCAATCCCTGGCCGGGCAGCCCCTACGAGTGCTCGGACTGGAAGACCATCGAGGCCTTCGCCGCGATCCTGAACCGCGGCGGCTATGCGAGCCCGATCCGCACGCCGCGCGGGCGCGACATCCTGGCGGCCTGCGGCCAGCTGAAGAGCGAGAGCGAAAAGCTGCGCGCCAGCGCCCGGCGCAAGGCGGCGCAGGCCCAGCGCGAAGCCGACTAAGCCGGCTTTCCGCAAGCGCCACGGCGCATGCTATCGAGAGGGCGCATCCACCGCGCGGACCTGTCCATGCCCCCGACCTTGCAGTCGCCCGAGATCCAGGCCTTCGCCACCGGTTTCCCGATCACCCTGCTGCACGCTGGCGTGACGGTGGCCATACTGTTCGCGGCCGCGACGCTGTACGTCCTGCTCACGCCCCACAAGGAGATCGCGCTGATCCGCGAAGGCAACACCGCCGCGGCGGTGTCGCTGTCCGGCGTGCTGCTGGGCCTGGCCATACCGCTGGCGATCTCGCTGAAGGCCTCCACCAGCCTGGTGGACCTGGCGCTGTGGGGCGTGGCCATCACCCTGGTTCAGTTGCTGGTCTTCCGGCTGGTGGACTTCATCCTGCACGGCCTGCCCAAGCGCATCCAGGACGGTGAGATGGCGGCCGCGGCCATGCTGGTCGGAGCCAAGGTCGCCACCGCTCTGATCCTGGCCGCCGCGGTTTCGGGTTAGGGGCGAGGCGCCCGGTCCATGCATTTCCCGCGTCTCCCCGACTGGCTGATCTACGCCGCCGTGGTGGTGGCGCTGCTGATCGCCGCGATCGGACGGCAGGAGCGGACGGACGCGCCGCCCGCGCCGCCGACGACCGAGGCCGAGGGCGCCGCGCTGGCCGCCGCCTCACCGTTCGACCCCTCGGTGGTGGTGCAGGTGGCCGACAAGGTCGAGCCCGGCGCCGGCACCGCCTTCTCGGTCGCCCAGTCCGGCGTCTGGGTCACCGCGCGCCATGTGGTGGAAGGCTGCAGCCAGGCGGCGATCGTGGTCGGCCCGGGGCGCGGCGTGACGGCCAATGTGAAGATCGATCCTCTGGCCGAGACCGCGATCCTGACCACGGACGGCGGCGCCCAGCCCCTGCCACTGGCGCTGGGCCAGGGCCTGCATCGCGGCGAGCGCGCCTTCCACATGGGCTATCCGCAGGGCCGGCCGGGTGAGGCCAGTTCGCGCCTGCTGGGCCGCGAGAACCTGGTGGTCGAAGGCCGCGGCGCGCGCACCGAGCCGGTACTGGTCTGGGCCGAGACCGGCCGCACCGATGGGCTGACCGGAACGCTGGGCGGGCTGTCCGGGGCGCCGGCGCTGGACGACCAGGGACGCGTCGTGGGCGTGACCATCGCCGAGGCGCCGCGCCGCGGGCGGATCTACACCACCTCGCCAGAGACCACGGCGCGCATCCTGGGCCCGCGCGCCTCGCTGGCGGCCGGCGCGCAGGGCGAGGCGGTGAACGCCGACAACTACGGCCGCGTGGCCGACGACCTGCGCCGCGGCCTGCGGGTGGCCCAGGTGGTGTGCCTGACCACCTGATCCGGCCTTAGACTTCCGTTTCGGTGGCGGCGGCCTCCGCCGGCTGGCGCGCGGCGACCCACAGCGCCAGGCCGATCGCCATCACCCCGATCATCGCCGAATAGAAGAAGAAGACGAGGTAGCCCGCGCCGAGGGCCTGGGGGCTGACCTGCGACTTGGTCATGGCGTCGGCGAAGGCGGTGGGCGGCGCGCCGGCGAAAAGGCCCTTCAGTCCGGCGAAGACCCCGCCGCTGTCGGCCGACTTGGCCGCGCCCTCGACGATCCGGCCGGACTGCGAGGCCAGCAGCTTGCCGGGCAGGGCGTAGAGCGAGGAGAACAGGGCGTACTGAGTGGCCGTGAAGCCGACCCGCGTCAGGCTCGACATGTAGGCGATCAGGCAGGTGCCGGCGAAGGCCGAGGCGGCGTTCTCGATGCCGATGGCGGCCAGCAGCACCCGCATGTCCGGCCCCGAGACCGCCAGCCAGGCGAAGGCCAGGTGGCTGACCGGCGCGAAGAAGGCCCCGATGACCATGGCCCGCATCAGGCCGACCCGCGCCACGGCGAAGCCGCCCAGGAAGACGCCGGCCATGGTGGCGACCACCCCGAACACCTTGCGGACCTCGGCGATCTGCACCTTGGAGAACCCGAGGTCGAGGTAGAACGGGTTCATGATGTTCAGCACGAAATCGGTCAGCCGGTAAAAGCAGATCAGCGCCAGGATCAGGCCGGCGACGCCACGGTAGCGCACGAAGAAGTCCCGCAGCGGCTCGCCCAGGGCGGCGCCCAGGTAGACGCCCGGCCGGGTGCGCAGGCCGGGCGTCGGCGCCGCGGCGGCGAAGATGACGCCCAGGCCGACGAGCACGCCGCCCAGCTGCCAGAACACCCCGCCTGGCTTGGCGACCCAGGCGGCCTTCAAGGCCGCGCCGGCGTCTGGGTTGCCGAGCGCCCCCAGCACCGCGGCCAGCAGGCTGGCGTCCGCCGCCAGGCCGCAGCCGAGGATCAGGGCGCCGGCCGCGAACAGGGCCAGGCGCAGGATCCACTCCGGGATCTCCAGCGCCGGGCGCGGCGGCACGCCGCCGGTGGCGATGGGCTTGATCTCGTGGGCGGCCTCGCGCGGGGCGGCCAGCACGCCGACGACGCCGATCAGCATCATGGCCGCCATCACCGCGTAGGCGATATGCCAGCTGTATTGCTGGGCCAGCACCAGCGGGATCGCGCCGGCCGAGATGAAGGCGAAACGGTAGCCCCACTGATAGGCGGCCGCCATGACGCCCTGACGCTCCACCGTCGCCGCCTCGATCCGCCAGGCGTCGATGACGATGTCCTGGGTCGCGCCGCTGAAACCGACCAGCACCGCGAAGGCGGCCATCAGGCCCAGCGAGGTCTTAGGGTCGCAGCCGGAGACCAGCCACAGGCCCAGCACCACCACCGCCTGGCAGACCAGCATCCAGGACCGCCGGTGCCCCAGCCACTTGGTGAGGCCGGGCACGGCCAGCCGGTCGACCAGCGGCGACCACAGGAACTTGGCGGAATAGGCGAGGGTGGCCAGGCCGAAGACCGCGATCACGTCCAGCGAGAGCCCGGCGTCGCGCAGCCAGGCCGACAAGGTGTCGAAGATCAGCAGGAACGGCAGGCCCGAGGCGAACCCCAGGGTCAGCATCACCAGGCTTCGCCGCTCGGCGAAGGCGGCCAGGGCGGCGAGCGCATTGCGCTTGGGCGGGGTTGCGGCGGCGTCCGCGCTCATGCCGGCTCCGGATCAGCGGGAGCGCCGATCCGCGCCCGAACTAGCTGACCTTGGCCCGGCGCACGGATTCCGTCCAGCCGGGTCCCGTCCAGCGGGTCAGGTTGGCGCGCAGCGCGTCCGGCGACATGGGCTTCACCAGGAAATCGTCCATGCCGGCGGCGAGGCAGGCGTGGCGGTCATCCTCGAAGGCGTTGGCGGTCAGGGCCACGATCGGCGTCTCGACGCCCATCCTGCGCAGCTCGCGGGCCGCCTCGACGCCGGTCATGCCGGGCATGCGCATGTCCATCAGGATCAGGTCGTAGGCGCCGACCTTCACCGCCGCGATGGCTTCCTCGCCGCAGCTGGCGTGGTCGATGGCGCAGCCTTCGCGCGTCAGCAGGGCACGGGCGAGCAGGGCGTTGATCGGGTTGTCCTCGACCAGCAGCACCCGCTTGCCGGGGGCCGCGGCCGTGGCGATGCGTTCGTCCTCCGGCCCGGCGGCGACGCCCAGCTCCGCGCCGGCGGCGATCAGCACCCGCTCGGCGAGCGAGGCGCGACGCAGCGGCTTGATCAGGTAGCCGGCGAAGCCGGAGCGGCGATAGCGCCCGATCAGGCCGCGCTCGTCCGGCGACAGCATGATGATCGAGCGGCGCTCGGGCGGGCGGCGCAGCAGGCGCGCGCCGGTGGCCAGGGCGTGGTCCACCAGGATCACGTCGCCGAATTGGGTGCGGGCCAACAGGTCGTCGAGATCGGCGGCCGCGATAGGCTCGCCGCCGCAGGCCGCGACCTGCTCGCCGGCCGCCTCGCGGACGATCGGGTTCGGCGAGACCACGCCCACCTTGCGGCCGGCCAGGCTCGCGGCGGCGACCGCCGGCCCGGCGGGCCGGAACGAGGCTTCCATCCAGAAGCGGGCGCCGCCGCCGGGGCGTTCGCCGACGCCGACTTCGCCGCCCATGGCCAGGGCCAGGCGCCGCGCGATGGCCAGCCCCAGGCCCGCGCCGCCCATGTGGGCGTGGGCGGGATCGGCCTGGGCGAAGGCTTCGAAGATGCGTTCGCGCTGGTCGGCCGAGACGCCGGGGCCGGTGTCCTCGACGCAGAATCGCAGGGCGCCGTCGTCGGCGCGGCGCACGGCGATCAGCACGCCGCCGCTTTCGGTGAACTTCACGGCGTTGCCGGCGAAATTGAGCAGCACCTGGCGCAGGCGGCCTTCGTCGCCGCGCACCAGGCCGATGTCGGCGGGGACCGACCAGGCGATTTCCACGCCCTTCTCCCGCGCCCGGGGCGACAGGAGCTCGCAGACCCCGCGCAGCAGGGCCTCGAGGTCCACGTCGGTGAGGTGCAGCTCGACCTTCCCGGCGCCCAGCTTGGCGAAGTCGAGCACGTCGTTGACGAGCGTCAGCAGATGCTCGCCGGAATCGCGGATGGCGGCGGCGTAGGCGCGCTGCTCGGCGGTCAGACGGGTGCTTTCCAGCAGGCGCGACATACCCAGCACGCCGTTCAGGGGCGTGCGGAACTCGTGGCTCAGCGAGGCGAGCTGTTCGGCGCTGATCTGCGCGCGGCGGGGCCGGCGTTCGGCCAGCGGCCGCGCGGGCCGGCGGGCCGGCTTCGGCGGCGAGAGGGGAGGCAGTCTCCGCATGGCGGTCCCCATAGCGGGGAACGCCTTAACGGCGAGTCAAACGGCGTCGCTTGTTGCAACCATTTCGCGAGCCAGCGCCAGGACGGCGAGGCGGGTGCGCGTATCGGCGATGGCGTTGAACGCCTGCAGCATCTCCAGGGCCCCGGGACGGGCCAGGGCGCGGAACACGTCCTCGTCGTCCTCGCGGCCGGAGGCGTCCTCGCCCACCAGCCAGCTGACGCTGGTGTTCAGCACCTGGGCGGCGGCGAGCAGGGTGGAGGCGGCGATGCGATTCGCGCCGCGTTCGTACTTCTGGACCTGCTGGAACGACACGCCCAGCGCCTCGGCGAGGTCGCTCTGCGACAGGCCGAGCTGGCGGCGGCGGGTGCGCAGCCGGGCGCCGATGAACAATTCGGTCTGCACAGATCGACCCGGGTCGCGCTTGGCTGTGTCTGGGGTGTCCATACGGCGCCTCCGATGCGGCCTAGTGTAGCCGATCGCCGGCACAACCGAGCGTCAAAGTAGACGGACGACGCAAGTCATCGTTTACTGAGGCCCTGATGCCGAGCCGCGACGCAACAGTTGAAGACGCCATCGGGCTGCTCACGCCCCGCGAGCGTGAATGCCTGCGCCTGGTCGATCAGCATCTCTCGTCGAAGCAGATCGCCCGCGAACTGGGGATGTCGAAGACTTCCGTCGACACCTATTGCGACCGCGCGCGGCGCAAGCTGGGCGTCGAGGACCGCTACGCCGCGGCGCGGCTGGCGCGCCAGCTGGACGCGGGCGGAGGGGTTAACGCCGTTAACCATGTCCTGACCGGATCAGGACAGGACGCGATCAGGACAGACGCCGTCGTGAACCTCTGGCCGGATGAGCCGGCAACAGAGGGGGAAGCCCATGGGCGACTGGCAGAACTTCGACAACCGCGCGGTGATCGGCAAGGCGCTGCGCCTGCGCCGGGAGATCGACGACTTCGAGGCCCGCTGGCCGAGCCCGGCGGCGCGGGAGGAAACCCTTCCGGCCTTCACCTGGGCGCAGCTGGAGCGGCAGTTGGCCGATCTGGCGGCGACCCCGGCTCAAGCCAAGATGGCCACGCACCTGGTGTCTGGCGCTCGGAAGCTGGCGGCGTTCAAACCCCCGGAAATGGTCCTGCGGGAAATCCTCTGCATGACCTGGGTCCTGCTCGACGAGAACTTCAAGGGCGAGCCCGAGGCTGGTTCGAACGAAATGATCTGAGTATCCCGGTCCGGCTGGCGCTCATCGTCGGCATCGCGGTCATCACCGCCCTCGCGTTCGGGGGGATGCTCGCGGGGCTGCACGCTCTCGAGGACCTCGGCCGGGTCTGATTCCCAAGCCCGGTTTCGGCGCGGTCTTTACCAAGAGACTGCACCGAACCGAAACCATCCCTGACTTAGACACAAAGGCGCACGCCTCCCCGGCGTGTGCAGGAGAGACCTCATGCTCAAGCAACGCCGTATGGTCGCCGAACAAGTCGCCGGCGCCCTGTTCGAAGCCGAAACCGCCATCGACGCGGCCATCGCCAAGACCGCCGCGCTCACCGGGGCCATGCCGGCCCTGCGCAAGCAGGTGGGCGCCTCGGCGCTGATCGGCCAGGACGCGCTGGAGCGCGCCAGCCAGGCCATCGCCGCCCTCGCCGACGCGCGCCGCGCCATCGTCGAGACGCACAAGGAACTCTCGGTCGTCCAGACCCAGATCGGCCTGGGCGCCGTGACCATGACCGACCCGGGCAGCGGCCAGAAGCCGCCGTCGATGTCGGCCGAAGAGGCGCGAGAGCAGCCCACCCGTCGGGCCCTGCGCGCGATCCGCGCCGCCTAATTCCCTTTCCGCTCTATCCAGCGGTCTGGCAGATTGGACCCTCGGCAACCGCCGGGGGTCCTTTCTTTTGCACTACGTTCTGCCTGCCTGGGTCGGATTGGCGATCACCATCGTCGTCTGCGGCGGCGCCTTCTGGAAGGGCGGCCGGGAAGAGCAGGCCGCGGCGGGCGGCCTGCTGCTCAGTTGGGTCGCGACCCTCATCCTGCGCGATCCCAAGTGGCTCGGGCCGCAGTGGGGCGCCTTCGCCGCCGACAGTTGCCTGCTGTTATTGCTGACGGCGATCGCCTTACGCAGCCAGCGCTTCTGGCCGCTGTTCGCCGCCGCGTTCCAGTTGCTGTGCGTCGTGATCCATTTCGCCAGGATCCTGGATCCTGGCGTGCGCGCCTGGGCCTATGCCACCGGCCAGGTGATCTTCAGCCAATGGGTGTTCTTCGCCGTCGGCGTGGGCGTGTTCACCCACTGGCGACGCGACCGTCAGATGGCCGCCACCGACGCGCCCACGACTGTCCCCGGCGCCACGCGGCGGTAGATCAGGGCTTCCGCCACATGCACGCGGCGCACCCGCTCGGCGCCCTCCAGGTCGGCGATGGTGCGGGCGAGCCGCAGGGTCCGGGTCCAGCCGCGGGCGGTGAGGCCGCCCTGTTCGGCGGCGCGGGTGAGCAGGGCGCGCGCCGGGTCGTCCAGGCCGCAGATGGTCTCCAGCCAGTCGCCGTCGGCCCTCGCGTTCAGGGGTTGGGCGTTCAGGGGTTGGGCGCCGTCGCCGCCAGACGCGGTGCGTGCGATCTGGACCGCCCGCGCCTCGGCGACCCGGGCGGCGGCCTCGGCCGTGCCTTCCGCCGGCGGCGGCAGGGCGAGGTCGGCGGCGGTCACCGGCGGCACTTCCACCTGCAGGTCGATGCGGTCCATCAGCGGGCCGGAGATTCGGCCCTGGTAGTCGCTCTGGCAGCGTGGGGCGCGCCCGCAGGCCCCGCGGCCCGGCCCGCCCAGGCCGCAGCGGCAGGGGTTCATCGCCGCCACCAGCTGGAAGCGCGCGGGATAGCGCACGTGGGCGTTGGCGCGCGCCACGATCACCTCGCCGGTCTCCAGCGGCTGGCGCAGGCTGTCGAGCGCCTGGGCGCTGAACTCCGGCAGTTCGTCCAGGAACAGCACCCCGTTGTGCGCCAGGCTGACCTCGCCGGGCTTGGCCTTCAGCCCGCCGCCGGTGAGCGCCGCCATGCTGGCCGAATGGTGCGGGTTGCGGAACGGCCGCGCCGGCGTGAGCTCGCCCTTGGCGATCAGCCCGGCCACGGAATGGACCATGGAGGTTTCCAGCAGCTCGGCCGGGGTGAGCGGCGGCAGGAGGCCCGGCAGGCGGGCGGCCATCATCGACTTGCCGGAGCCCGGCGGGCCGACGAAGGCGAGGTTGTGGCCGCCGGCCGCGGCGATCTCCAGCGCCCGCTTGGCGTTCTCCTGGCCTTTGACCTCGCGCAGGTCGGGCTGGCGTTCGGCCGCCCGCATCGGGCCCGGCCGCGGCGCCGACAGCAACTGGGTTCCGCGGAAGTGGTTGACGAGGGCGATCAGAGAGGGCGCGGCCAGCACCCGCGTCTCGCCCGCCCAGGCGGCCTCGGGCCCGGAGGCTTCCGGGCAGATCAGGCCCAGGCCCATGCCGCCGGCGGCCACCGAGGCCGGCAGGGCGCCGGCCACCTGCACGATGCGGCCGTCCAGAGACAGCTCGCCGATCGCCGCCCAGTCGGCGAGCGCATCGGGCGGGACGACGCCCATGGCCGCCATCACCGCCAGCGCGATGGGCAGGTCGTAGTGGCTGCCGGTCTTCGGCAGGTCGGCGGGCGCCAGGTTGGCGACGATGCGACGGCCGGGCAGCGCCAGGCCGATGCCCGTGAAGGCCGCCCGCACCCGTTCGCGGCTTTCCGCCACGGCCTTGTCGCCCAGGCCGACCAGGATGAAGTGCTGTTCGCCGCTGGTGAGCTGGACCTCCACGTCCACCCGGCGCGCCTCGACGCCTTCGAACGCCACCGTGACGATACGCGCGGCCATGCCGTCCCCCGCAACAAACCGGCCCCTGCCGGCCCGCCTGCATGGAATGGCAGCAGGCGTCAGTTATCCACAGAGCACATCACGCGGCTGCGCTCAGATCAAGAACAAAAATAGAACTTATGGGGAAGATGAGACGTTTCCGTGACTTGCGGACGCGTCTTGCGGGAGAAGGCTAGGCGTTCGCGCGAAGGGTTTCAATCCGCTTCCAGAGCGCCTCGGTCGCGTCGATCCCGCTGAACGCCTTCAGGGCCACGGCCCCGGTCGGCGAGGTCACGTTGATCTCGGTGAGGTGGTCGCCGATCACGTCGATGCCGACGAACAGCAGGCCGCGGGCCTTCAGTTCCGGCCCGATGGTCTCGCAGATCTGCCGGTCGCGGGCGGTGAGCTCCACCGGCTCCGGCATGCCGCCGACCGCCATGTTGGAGCGGATCTGGCCCTTCTGCGGCACGCGGTTGATGGCCCCCACCGCCTCGCCGTCGACCAGCAGGATGCGCTTGTCGCCCTTGGTCACGGCGGGCAGGAACTTCTGCACGATCACCGGCTCGCGGGCGATCTGGGCGTGCAGCTCCAGCA